>CAMKAR010000105.1 GCA_946410535.1 uncultured Bacteroidales bacterium | reverse complement strand
ATTGCGGACAACATTTATTAGTTAAAAAGCCGGAGAAATCACGTTTATCCTTTGTTACAAGTCAATCGCCATCTCATCCAATAGTCCCCTGCATCCCTCCAACACATCGCGCCATGTGGCTTCGAAGTCGCCGGTGTACCATGGGTCGGCCACGTCGCCAGGGCGGTGGGTGTGGTCCATCAAGAGGCTGATTTTGTGTTCGGTGTCGTCGCCAAACATACGACGTAGGTTGCGCAGGTTGTTGCGGTCCATGGCGACGACTTTGTCGTAATAACGGTAGTCGTCACGAGTCATCTGGCGGGCAGTCTTGCCCTCGCAGCCGATGCCATGCTCGGCCAGCTTGCGCCGCGCCGGCGGATAGACGGGGTTGCCGATCTCCTCGGTGGAGGTGGCCGCCGAAGCGATTTCAAACTGGTCGGAAAGCCCAGCTTCCGCGACGAGGTGCTTCATCACGAACTCGGCCATAGGACTGCGGCAGATGTTGCCGTGGCATACGAAGAGGATTCTCATTTTCATCGGTTTGTTTTGTTTGAAACACCAAGGGTTCACTTCCAAAACCGCAGCACGGCAATCTCGCCGAGCAAGGCTAGGAGGGCAATCAAGGCGAAAAGCTTCCATTGCGAGCTTTGGTGGGCCATGGCCTCCACGAGGTCGGCGGTGGCGAATTCGTTTGTGTCGAGCACAGCGGCCACGTCGAAACCGACTTTGCCAAAAGCAGGCGCAATGGCATCGCGGTCGGTGAAGTCCATGCGCGACTCCACACGGCTCTCGTTCCATGCCGTCACGCGGTTCAAGGTATCGTTGACGAGCAAGTCATAGAATCCCGCCGTGGGGAGGTTGTCGTTCAAGTAAAGGTAAACCCTATTGTTGCGCACCTCCGAAGCAGGCATGAGTTCGAAACTGCGGTCGGCATTGGCGAAGAGGAAATGATGGTCGCCTTCAAGGTCCATATCGCTCAAAACCAACATCTTGTCGGCTCCAATGGTATAGGAGAGCTTGTCCATCTTGCCACCCATGAAGGCCATCTTGACCATCATCGGGACGAAGAGGGCGTTGTCGGCAAGGTCGCTCCATTTCGCGTCGAGCGCTGTGGCCATCACGAAGGCTTGCCCCTTCCCCACCGTCTCGGTCAGCAGGAACGGATCGCCGTTTTGAAGGGTCAACAAGGGCGTCGGCACGCCATTGGATTTCAAGCGGACATGCCGTCTCACCTGAGGCAAGTCGGGATGCTGGGGCAAATCCAAAATCATATCGCTGAAGAAGGCATGTTGTTGGGCCAAGTCTTCAACGGCAGTGCGGTTGGTGTCGACTTCCACCAAGGTCAAACCTAATTTCTGATAGAGATAGCCGTTGTTGTTCGGGTCGTCAGCCGACGGAAACATCATCAGGCTTGCGCCTTCGGTCACGGCATCCAGCAACGTTTGTTGCAAGGTCTCGTTCATCGAGGCGGTCTCGTTCACGATGAGCAGTTGGGCCTTTGAAATCGCACCCAAATCGAAGCGTGAAGGCTCCATCAGCGTGTAGTTGAATTGCTCATCATCGTCGAAAAGCAAGGCGCAAGCGGAGCTTTCGGTGCCCAACTCTACGACGGAGAGGTTAGGCTTCACACTCAACACGAAATCGTATTGGTCGTCGAAGGTGATGGGATGGTCCATCAGGCTGACGCTGCATCGTTGCTCGCCGTTGTGGTCGACCACAAACTGCAACTCGACCTCAGTCGAACCGTTCTTTTCCAAGTCGACGGTCGTCGATGCGGCCATCGTGCCGTTCATCGTGAAGTTGACGGGCAGACCTTTCACTTCCTTGTCGCCTTGGTTGATCACACGCACCATCAAGTCGTTGGTCAGGCCGGTTTGCACGATGGGCGACGCCAACCACACCGAGTCGATATAGAGGTTACTGGTATATTCGGGCACCATCGGGACGACCACCACTTGCATTGTCGTGTCAGCCTTGGTTGCCGACAAGTCGAATGTATTCGTTTGGAAATCAGAATAGACGAACAGCGTGGAACTCGCAAAACCGTGTTGCCTGCTGAGCATCCCGAAGCGGTCGATCACCTCGCCCATCGCCATGGGAGCGCCGTCGGGGTTCATGCGGTCGAGCTGGTCGAGCATCTCCTCTTGGTTCATCGGGTATTCGTTTTGCACCTCGAAGCTGTTGGTCATCAAAAGATAGCGATTTGACGGGCTAAGCTTGTGCACCAGGTCGCGTGCCGACTGCCGAGCGTCCTCAATCAAGGTGGTGCGTTGCGACTGTCCTTTCATGCTCATCGAGTTGTCGATGTAGATGCCAATGAGATTGTCAGCCGTATTGACATTGATTTGCTTTTCAGGACTATAGGGAAAGGCAAAAGCTAAAACAATGGCAGCGATGAAGAGGCAACGCAGCAACAGCGTGACTAAATATTTCAGTTTGCGTGTCTTGGCATTTTCTTGCTGAATGCTGCGCAACACGGCGGTATTGCTGAAATACACTAATTTATGCCGCCTGAAGTTGAACAGGTGGATGAGAATGGGAATCAGCAGAGCGAGCAATCCCCAAAGCATGTTCGGATAAAGGAAACGCATAGTTGACGAGGCTTTACCACCAAGTGCCGGAGTTCGAACTTCTGCTGCGTCTGAACCAACGACGGTCATTGGAGAAAGTGGCACAGGCATCGTCTTCATGCTCCAGCGGAATGGCGATGCCTAAGCATACTTCGAGACCTTGCGCCAGGCGCGAGCCTTTGGGCTGGTAGGCATTGACGTTGAGGGCGGGCATGGTGCCGTCCTTCTCCCCTGCCGAATAGTTGTCGAGCAGACCTTGATGCACGGAGGCACTGAGTTTGAGCACGATGTCGCGGCTACCCAACGGAAGCCGGCTGCGGATGCCCACACCGGCGAAGCCCCCCGCATGAATCATGCCCATATTGGCGTTGCCGACGGGGATGGTCTGGTCGAAAAGTGCCGGCTCGGTGCGATCCATGTGGATTTCGCCGCCCAAGCGCATACCCGCCTCCGCACCCAACACAAGATAAGGCTGGAAATAGTTCGTCACGGGCCAGCGCAACTCGAAAGGCAGACGCACGTCGACGAAATGCACCGACATCGTGTAATGCACCTGTGCGCCCGAATGATGCTCGTATGACATGTCCGTGCCGCGCTTGAGGTAAACGACCTCTGGCGACATCATCAATGTGTTGGTCAAGGGGATGTCGAGGAAGAGGCCACCCATGGGCGTAAGCGTGAAGGCCTGATTAGTTTGGTTCATGGGCGGGTTGTTGTAATAATACATTCGGGGGAAGTTGACACCGCCTTTCAAGCCGATGGCAACCACTTTGCTTTCTTGGGTGTTCCCTCGCATTTGTGCCTCAGAAACGAGGGTCATCCCTAACAAAATTCCGATGATTATCAAACACTTTTTCATAGTATTTCGTTTTTTACCAATCAAAATTCTCGGCTTTGCCGTCGCCGTCCTTATAGATGAAATACGAGCCGTTGGGATATTGCTCGATGAGGCCGTTGGAGTTGTCGGAGGTTTCCATGATGATGGTGGCATAGCGGAAATCGGCGATACCGTCAGCGGCCATCTTGCCTTTCATGATTACGCCACGCTTCATGTTGACGTGATAGGACACCATGTCCAATGCCAAATCGTATTCCAAGTTCTCGATAAAATACACGGCGAATCCGTTGCCGTTGCCGCAAACGAATACCGTGTCGGTAAAGTTTTCTGTAGCTTCTTTCAGAGTCAAGGTAATCAACTCATTGTGCTGCGTGGAAAACCGCATGAGCAGGTCCTCTTCGATGGGATGCAGCGGCCATCCTGCCACATTCGAGCCAACGCGTTGCTTGGGATTCACCTTATAGCTGCCCTCAATCTTTGGGGGAACAGGTCCTTCGGGGATGTTGCCAAATTCGGCCAAGAAACGGGTCTCCAACGAATCGGGGATCACTGAGAGAATGTCGTCTATATAGTATTCAGTCCCAATGGGAACGATGGTGTTTTCTTCGTTTTCGGTACACGAACTCAAAGCGAGGCCTCCCGCCAATAGCAGCGACAGACCCATTATGATGCTCTTTTTCTTCATGGTCTCATTCATTTACGGGTTGACGACCACTTTCCGAGTCACCGTGCCTTCCTTGCCTGTAGCGACAAAGAGGTAGATGCCATCAGCGTGGTTTTTCATATTGTAATTCAAGACAAATGTATCCAAATCATTGAAAACCTGTAAGTTGTCAACCAAAACACCTCGCATGTCATACACCTTGAGGTCGATTTTTCCAGTAAGCTGGTCGAAGCGGATGTCCATTTGGCCGTTGTTGGGATTGGGCATCACGGTAAAGCTCCCAGAGCCTGTCGAAACGCCGTATTCGTCCAAGTCATAAAACGAGGCAATCAGCCAATAGCGCTGCGTAACGCCATCGGTGGCACAGTGGTTGTAGGCCTTTGCCTCAAGCCAAACAGTGTCGTCCACATGGTCGAGCACATACACCCTGCAACGCTCATGCTTGTCGCCCGAAGGCTCCAATATCCATTCCGAAGGCGTGGCAAAGCTCCAGCGCACCGAATCCCATTCGCATTCGGGATTGATGTCCTGTACATAGTAATCGTAGGAGTTGACTTGGAACTCGGTGGCCGTAATCACCCAATGCGATGCAGGAATCTCAGGGTCCACAGGCATGATTTCGGTGGGATGGGGGGAATAGTCGAGGTTCAGATATACGGTCACGATGCTGTCGCAGCCCATCTGGTTCTGGTAGGTCCTTCGGTAGGTGCCCGACTCGGTATAAACATGGTCCACTGGGTCGTAATCATCATTGGTCGTGTAGTCGTGACCATTAGGATTCCAAACATAGAAATCGCAGCCCGTTTCGTCAAAAAGGTCGGTGGTCTCATAGTTGGCGATGGTCAGATGAAGAATATAGGTGCTGTCGCAAATCTTGTCGCCAAACTCATGATGGAAAGTCTTGGTAAGAACTTGGCTTTGGTTATAGGTCTCTCCCGAAACAGGCCAATAAAACTCGTTGCAGGCGGTCTTTGAGGTCTCGTTGAGGTATTCCTCGTGGAACCTCAAGTCGAGGCGATGCAGGATGGGGCAGCCGCCGTTGGGGTCGTCGAGCAGGATTTCGTCGGTGGCATCCTCATGGTAAGTCGTGCCCGTCTTGTCCCATGTCCACGAAGGGGTCGTGCCATGAGCATAGCATTCGTATTGCTCGACCACGGGTGGCATTTGGTATTCGTCGACCGAAAGCGTGAGGTGGATGAGGCTGTCGCAGCCGTGAATGGTTTGGAGATGGTGCTCGTAAGGCCCTGGCTCTGTCAGCATCTGGCCGAAGAAGTCGTAGCTATCGTTTTCGCAAATGCTGGCTTCGATGTATTTCGTCACGTTGGGATAGACCGTCACGGTCACGGCAACGTCTTGTTCGGTCAATCCGTCGCTAACGTGGCAGGTGTAGGTCGTGGTGCCCACGGGCGGCGTGGCCACTGGGTGTTGGGCATTGGGGTTGTCGAGCGTATTGGCCGGCGACCAGCTGAAAGTGTAGTCGTTTGTGCCGCCAGTAGCCGTGGCATGAAGCGTGGTGGACCCGCCTTCGCAAAACTCGGTCTGGTCAGCCGTGGCCGAAGCGCTCATTGAACCCACATGGACGGTGCATTCGGGGGCGCCGACAAGAACCAATTCGCAGAAGGAGATGTCATCGAGGCCGAAGTCGTTGCCGCCACCCGCCGTGTTTTGGTTGAGGATGGTGATGGAAGCCGAGGTGTTGTCGCCACTGTACCACAACTCATAGAACTGAAGCCACTCGTTAGTATAGTCGGGCGCCATGAACACATCGCCAATTTGCGTCCCGTTGATGCTGAATTGCAGCCGTGCCACGTCGCCGGCGGGGCTAACGGTGCAGACCCACGTCGAAAAGGCATAGTAGGTGTTGGGGTTCACCGTGATTTGCTCGGTCCATACGTTGGTGCCCGGACTCGTCGCGCCGTTGACGACCATGAAATTGCCCGAACCGCCATGTCCCGTGCCCACAAAATCGGGGTGAAATGCGCTTGCATCGGGACCCACGCTATAAGTGCCTTCTGGCTGCAAGTCGTTGGTATAGGTATAGGCCGACGTAAAACCGACGTTGCCTTGGTCGAAGTTGCTGTTGATCACGCTCTCGTCGCCAAGGGCGAAGCCTGAGCAGGTGTAGGTGGTGGTCACCATGGGCGAGGCCACCGTGACAGGGCCTTCGATGTCCGACAGACCCGTTTCGGGCGACCAAGTGTAGTATATCGCGCCCGAAGCCGTCAGCGTCACCGACTCGCCCGGCTCGATGGTGGCCGAAGGCGGCGTAATGGTAACGGGCTGGGCTTGAGCGAACAAGCCCCAAAAAACTATGAATGCTGTTACAAACAATTTCTTTTTCATCTCTTGTACAATTAAGCGTGCAAAATTAGCAATTTATCTTGTCCGATTCAAAATCATCCCCAAAATAACTCATCACCTGCACACCGTCACCCGCTTCTTCGCCAAGCCCAGTTCTGTCTTCACTTCAAGCAGATACACCGAAGGCTCGTAGCCGCTCAGGTTGAGGTCGAATTGGCTGGAGCGGTCGCACTGCCATTGTCCGAGCACCTGCCCCATCATGTCGATGACGCGCACGCTCTCGATGGCCTCGGCCTCGATACGCACCATGCCCTTGGTGGGATTGGGGAACACGTTGACTTCTAGCACCTGCTCCTCCACGCCGAAGAAACCCGCGTTGATTTCGAACTCGCGCACCACATAGCCACAACTTGCGGTCATGAACTGTGCCTGTAGGATGGCGCTACCTGCCGTGCCTACGAAAACCCTGCAATAGTTGTCGCCTTCCTCAACAATATGCCAATCGGGATTGGAAAGCGACCATACAATATGGCCCTGCACCCCAGTCGTATCCAACTCATAGCGATAGATGCCGCTGATGATGTTGGAGGCCACATATACGCTCGAACTGCCGCTAATCACGCCCAAATGGTCGGAATCGTTGACGGTCAGGTTGAGCAACTGGACGGTCGCCACGCAGCCGTTGGGCGCAAACACCGTGTCGTGATAAATCTCATAAAAGCCCGGCTCGTCGTAAACCACGCCCTGGAACTCATAGGTATCGCAAGCCGAGAGGCTTTCGGGCTGGATTTCCGTCTCACTGAAGGTGACCGTCAGATGCACGATGCTGTCGCAGCCTTGGGGCGAAACAAAAGTATGCGTAGCCTGACCGTTTTCATTGAAGACGTGGCCATGCCATTCAAAA
>CAMKAR010000104.1 GCA_946410535.1 uncultured Bacteroidales bacterium | reverse complement strand
GAAGTGTTCGGGCACCAAGCTCTCGGGAGCCGAAACGCCCGTCGAAATCGTCCAAACGGTCTTGTTGCCGTTCATCACGAAGTTGGTGCCGCTGTTGCCGTAGCCGATCATGTCGCCGTTGGCGTTGGTGAAGGTGTAGCCGTCGGCGGTCACGTCCACAGTCCAATAGTAGCTGTCCTCGGCAGCCATGATGCTGGCAGGGATGGTTTCGTCGCTGCCGTTCATCGTGCTGGTGAACTCGGTGGTGGTGAGCTTGCCGCTCGTCAGCGTGTTGGCTGCGGCAAGGTAGGCGTTGGCGGTCTCGTTGTAGCGGGCAGCAAGGATGACGCGGTTGCCGGCCACGAGTTGGCTCATGTCGCTGATGCGCACGTAGTCGCCGCCAGGAACGGGTTGTTCGGTTACGGTGCCGCTCAAAGCTACGGAGGTTTCGTCGGATGATGAGGCAGAGATTTCAATAGTTCCAGTATATTGTCCAACCTCTGAACCGTTCATTCTCACATAAATCGGGGTCGGTTCCAGGGTGCCATCGATGCCGTCAATGTAAACCTGCGATGAGAAGGCTTCGTTGTCGAGAGACACTTCGAATTCATTCTCGTTGGACTGGATGATGACGGAGCCGGTCGAGCCACCACCGGGGGCGGGGCCGATGTTGACACCCGACAAAGTGAAGTATTGCGATGCGGAAGGGCCTTCGCCAACCACATGCGTAAACCCTGACAGTGAATTAGGCGTTACAGTGAGATTAGGCACATAGGTGGTTCCCACAAGCATGATGTCGTCCACCTCCCAAGCGGCTGCCTCGGTTTCAGTTGAGGTGTATTTGAAAGCGATGTAGCAGTTGTGGGCAGGATAGGGGGTGATGCTGATCGGTATTGCGCCTGACTCAACCCAAGTGTAAGAACCTGGCGACATGTTATAGTCGAAGGTCCACCAAGTGGCGGTTGTCGGATCAACACCGTCATAGTTGGTTGAGTATTTCAACTCCAAATCTGGGCCAGTGTAGTTCTTTGCATTTCTGAACGTTAGATACACCTCACCGTAATCGTGCATGTTGAAGCCGGGCGAGATGCACCATTGTTCGTTGACGCCGCCGTTGTAGCCGTTGGCATAAGCGTAGTGATTGCCTTGATGTTGTTCGACAGTCCAAGGCTTGCTGCCTTCCACGGTCACGAAGGTCCAGCCATTCATCTCGCCTTCCCAGTCTTGGTCGAAGATGACGACCATACCTGCCTGGATGATGTATTCGGCCTCGGCGATGGCGCTGTTGTTGTAGCCTTCCTTCATGGCGATGGCCTTGAGGGTCGTGGTCTCATTAATATTAATAGGTGTGCTGTAGACGGGGCTGTTTTCGGTCGGGTCGGTGCCGTCCATGGTGTAGTGGATGGTGGCTCCGTCGGTGGCGCAGGCGATGCTTACGGTTTGTTCCTCGAAATAGGTGCCGGCTTCGGGGGTGAAGGTTGGCGTGGCCACCGTTGGCATGGGCGGATCACCGCCTTCGGTCTTGACGAAGATGTCGAGGTAGAAGTTGTAGTCGCTGCTACTCAGATTGTTGGAATGGTACGGGCCGAAATTATGGCTGCTGTTCAGGGCGAAGTGTCTCAACTCGTTGTTTACGTTGGTGATGATATAGCCCGTATAGTTGGGTACCATCGTGGCCTCGCCAGAGGTGGCGCTTTCGATGCTCCATTCGGTGTTGTCGCCGCCAGTGGCGAAGTTGGTGCCGCTGGTGTAGCCCATTACCTCGCCGTTGGCGTTGGTGAAGGTGTAGCCGTTGGCGGTGGTGTTGACCACCCAGTAGTAGGTGGCTTCTTCGTCGGCGATGGTGGCGGGCAGCACTTCATCATTTCCCGACATGGCTGAGGTGAAGAGTACGCCGGTGGGTTTGCCTGTTGTGGCTGCGGTCATGGCGTAATAGTCGGTGGCATTCTCGTCGAAGCGAGCGGCAACGACGATATAGGCGCCTTCGGTCAGTTGACTGAGGTCGCTGATGCGCACATAGTTGCCTTCAACGGGAGTGGGCGGAGGCGTGGGCTGTCCACCGGTGACGGTGCCGCTCACGTTGATGAACACGGTGTCGGCGTTTTCCGAAACGGCATAGATCTGTTCGTTGTAGTCGCCTGCCTCAAGGTTGGCTTTCATCCTGACGCTGATGCTGATGTCGTAGAAATGGCCTGAGTTGGGGATGTAGATCATGGCCGGGTTTTCGGGGCGGAACATCGAGATAGGCATCGTCGACACCTCGAAGCTCTCGGATGGATAGATGGCCACGTTGTCGGTCAGATGGTCGCCGCTAATGAGGAAGGAGGCCACTTCCGAAGGACCGCCTTGCTCGTATTCGTAAGTGAAACCGCTGAGCGAAGTGGGGTTGGCGATCAGTACGGGACGATGGGTGTAGGCCACGTCGTTGGCACTGACCACCCGCAGTTGCAGCGTGCCGTTGTAGCAACTGACGATGCCAGTCAAGGTCACCCAGTCGCCCTGGATCATGCCAGGCACATTGGGGATGCGGTAGACGACGAGGCTGTTGCCGTCTTGCGTGAGGGTGGTGTTGCCGTTGGTGTTGATGGCACCGATGACGGCTTGCTCGATGGTAACGCGGGTGGATTGAATCATGTTGCTGTCGCTGAAGTCGTCGTTGATTTCGGCGATGGTGTGGATGGCAGGCTCGGGAAGCGTGTTGCCTGTCGAGACGACGGCGAACACATTGGCGTTGTTGCCTGCGATTCCAGTGAGTTCAACCAAGTTGTTGTAAGTGGTTTTTTTGCCATAGGTGCGCACCATGTCGCCGATGGCGAGGGTGGTGGGCACTGTGTTGCTGTTCATGTAGAGGTCGATGCCGGCGGTGGCGTCTTGGATATAGACGTTGCGACCGTCGATGAAGATGACCGTGCCTTCAACGCAAGCGTATTCGTTATCGGCCAAGGCGCGAGCCTCAGCGATGGCGATGGGCTCAACGATGGTGTAGGTGGCCTCGGCAACGGGGCTGTTTTGGTAGCCCGCTGCGACGGTCATGGCCTTGATGGTGGTCGTGCTGCTCACCGTGATGGGCTGGCTGTAGACGGGACTGTTTTCGGTAGGCTCAGTACCGTCGGTGGTGTAGTGGATGCTTGCGCCTTCGGTCGTGCTGCTGATGCTGACCGTTTGGGCGGTGATGAAGCTGCCGCTGGCGGGAGTGAAGGTGGGTGCTACGGCCACGGGTTGTTCGTTCACCGTGCCGCTCAAGGCGATGCTGGCGTTGAGGTCGCCCGAAACGAGGGTGATGCTGCCAGTGTGAGCACCTACTGCCAAGTTGGCTTTCATTCTGACGTAAACGCTTCTTTCGGCCAAGACCCCTTCGGTGGGGCTGAGGCTTAAGGTGTTGAAATAAAAACCGTTAGGTTCGGTAGTGATTTCAAATTCTTGAGAGGGAGTGATGGTTACGTTGGCTTGAAGGTCGCTGCCCGAAACGGTGAAGTTTTGCGTTTGCGACGGTCCGGCACCGAAAACATATTGGAAGCCTTCGATTTGGTTGGTCGAGACGGTCATTTGCGGGTCGCCAGGAATCTCGATGGTGAATGTGGCTTCAGCAATTTCGCTTTCGAGATAGCCTTCTTTCCAGGCTTTGGCCTTCACGGTGGTGGTCTCATTGATGTCGAGCGGATTAAGGTAGGTCGCGCTGTTCTCGGTGGGGTCGCTGCCGTTGGTGGTGTAGCGGATGGTGGCGCCCTCGGTGGCACAGCTGATGCTCACGGTTTGGGCTTCAGTGTAAGTGCCGCCTTCCGGTGTGAAAGTCGGGGTGGCCACGGTCTCTTGGGGCTGGGTGCCATCGTTTTTCTTGTAGAGTTGAACAGGTTGTTGGTTAGTATAAGATGAAGACTTATAGTAGCGGAATCTCATCTGGTTCGAAGTCGCATTAAAGCGCATGATGCATGTGTTTGATGTGATTTTTACCCAATCATTATCAAATTCCAAAGTGTTGGCGGAAGGGGCATCATTGAACTTTAGGGAGTTGGTGTTGTTTTGACTATAAATGTATTTACCATCATTTGTTCCACCGTTAACTTTAATGGAATAACCACCTGTCATTGATTCGATGGTGATGCTGACCAAATTGTCGGCAGTGATGGTGTTATTGCTAATTGTCAGTTCATCATAGCAGTTCACGGCATCAACACCCGTCCAACAATAGGCTGTCGTGGCATCGCTTTCATAGACCAAAAGGTATTCTCCACTCCAGTCGGATGGAGCGGAAGTGACCTTTTCATAGTTGTTTTGACCTAATGCAGTTAGTGCATTCATGGTCAACAGCAAAACCGCTGTCAACAAAATAGTGAGTTTTCGTTTCATACGAATGAAATTTAATTATTTGATACTTAATGATTTAACTTAAACAAGCTCTTTTGTGAATAAGGTTTCAAAAGTAGTAAATTGTCGTTGATGAAAGACTCTGGATTTCATTAACTTATCAACAATTTATCAACATCGGACTGTTGAAAACTTTTTTTTGAGGGCAAAAAAAAGAGACGCCCGAAAGCGTCTCTGTGATGGTGTGTGTCGTTTTGTCGTTTAGAAGGTGTAGCCCAAACCGACGAAGAAGCCTTGCGTCTTGGTGGTGGTGCTGTCCAGACTGTCTTGGTCCAACAATCCGAAGCGGTATCCAGCGAACAGTTTGGCCCTGTTGAAATCAATGGCGGCACCAAGCACTGCATTGATGTTGAAACAGTTGTTGCTGCTGTCGTCTCCATACCAGCTGACGGAGGTGTTGCCCGCTTTTGTGGCACCCGATAGGGCGATGCTGAACATGGGGCCAACGAATGGCGCGATGGAAAGGTCGCGGGTGATGCCGATGGAATAGTTCAACAACACGGGGACGTCAACGAGTATTTGGGTGTCTTTGTATTTGGTACCCAAAAGACCTTCGTAGCTTCGTGTGTTCAAGCGAAACTGAAGTCCGGGGGCGACTCCCAAGCCTTTGGCCAAACCTATATTGTCGGTAACGCCGACAAAGAAGCCCTGGTAGTTGGTCGAAGAGGAAGTGTTGTTCCAGGTGGTGGTGAATTTTTCGGGAGCGTAACCAATGTTGACGCTCACTTGTGCCTGCGCTTTTCCGGCAACGAACATTGCGGCCACGAGAGCCACGATAGCTAATGCTTTTTTCATTTTGGTTATAGATTTAGTTTAATACGTTTTCAATCCTTGGTTTGATGTTTTTCGTGGCAAAAATACAAAGGTTTTTGATGCCAGAAACACATTCCTACAAAAAGTATGCCTGTTTTTCACCAGCAACCGAGAAGGCATCAACCACCTTGCCTTTTTTCTGAACATTTTCCTTGCATTTGGCGAAAATTAGTATCTTTGCCGCGTTGTAACACATTTTTGAGATGAAAAAAGTAGTTCGAACTGTTTGTATCGGCGTGCTTTCGGGATTGGCCTTTCTGGCGGCTTGCACCACGACCAACGGCCTGTCGCGAAGGGAACGCAAGCAACTTATCAAGGAGCGCGACGCCATCCAAGACATACTGACACGTCGCGAGGGAGCGGCTGTGTATGGCTCGCCCGAAATCATCGCCCGATATGGTGCTGAGACCTATCGTCTCAGAAGCCAACTTGATTCCATCAATGCCAAATTGGGTGAGAATGTGGATTTGGAAAAGAGCGCCCGACGTGTGGCCTTGCAGGAACGCATCGTTGAACTCCAAGAGGTGTTGCAACGTCGTGAGGGGGCTTGCGTCTACGGCTCGCCCGAAATCATTGAGGAATATGGCCGTGAAACGCAACGCCTCCGTGATGAAGTGAAGGCTGTGCAGCAGCAAATCCGCGATCTCGACAACATCTCGAAGGAGGAAATCGAGGCTCTGCCTGTTGGTAAGAAGGAGGGGCGTGCTGCGGATGTGCTGTATGGCTCACCAGACCCAAAGCGTAAATAATGAGCCACCGTCTCGGTTTTTATAAGAAGGTGATGCTCGAGCTCAACCATCAGGTGCTGCAAAAGCGCATCGAAGAGCACGAGCTGCACCAGTTGTTTTGGGAATGCACGCTGCGCTGCAATCTCAATTGCCGTCATTGTGGCTCCGACTGCCGTATGCTCTCCGAAAAGGACGACATGCCGCTCGAGGATTTCCTCAAGGTGCTCGACGAAGTGCGTACTCATATGGATCCCGCCAAGGTGATGGTCATCACCACGGGCGGCGAACCCACCGTGCGTCCCGACTTGGCGCATTGCGGCGAAGAGATTACCAAGCGCGGCTTCGTCTGGGGCATGGTGTGCAACGGAATGTTGCTTTCCGCTGAAAAGCTCAACGAGTTTGTCGCTGCGGGACTCAAGTCAATCGCGGTCAGCTTCGATGGCTTTGAGGATGACCACAACTGGATGCGCGGCAACCCGATGAGCTACAAGAACGTGCTCCGTGCCGTGGAAGCCATGAAGCAGCATCCGAGCCTCACTTGGGATGTCATCACCTGCGTCAACCAACGGACTATCAAATATCTGCCACAGTTCCGCGACTTCCTGATTTCGTTGGGTATCCGCCGTTGGCGCCTGTTCACGGTGTTTCCTTTCGGTCGCGCCGCCAACGAGCCTGACTTCAAGCTCAGCAATGCGCAGTTCGTCGAGATGATGGAGTTCATCAAGCAGACGCGCCTCGAGGGGAAGATCCGTGCCGACTATGGCTGCGACGGCTTCCTCGGCAAGTACGAGGGCGAGGTGCGCAACCACTACTATTCGTGCAGTGCAGGCATCAATATCGCCTCGGTGCTCGCCGACGGCTCCATCTCGGGCTGCCTCAGCATCCGCAGCGACTACCACCAGGGCAACATCTATAAGGATAGTTTTTGGGACGTGTGGACCAGCAAGTTCCAGCCCTATCGCGACCGCAAATGGATGAAGACCGACCAATGCGCCAGTTGCAAGATGTGGCGCTATTGCCAAGGCAACGGTTTCCATCTGCGCGACGGCGACGGGAAACTGCAAATCTGTCAATATAATATGATAGTTGATAGTTGACACGCTTTGCGTCATTGCGAGGAGGCACGACGAAGCAATCCAGAGAAAGATCAGATAGTTTCTGGATTGCTTCGTTTCTCGCAATGACGGATACACCGAGAAAGAAGAATATGAATCGTATTTACCTCGTCGGCTATATGGGTGCGGGCAAGTCAACCGCAGCAAAGCGGCTCGCCAACCGTCTTGGTTGGGACGTGGCCGATACTGATGAGCTGTTTGAGGCGAAATACCGTATTTCGGTCTGCGACTTCTTCCACAAATACGACGAAGCTCTCTACCGCAAGTTGGAATCGGAGGT
>CAMKAR010000103.1 GCA_946410535.1 uncultured Bacteroidales bacterium | reverse complement strand
GTGAGCCGTTTGACATCATCGCCCACTTCGACAAAATCAAGATGCACAACCGCGAACGCTATTTCCACGAGGACGAACCTTGGTATCGCGCTCTGGCCTTCGAGACCTTAGACCTTATCCGCGAGAAGGGTTTGGTGATGGAGGTCAACGTGCGCGGCCTCTACAAGAAACGTTACAATGGCTTCTATCCCTCGCCCTGGCTGATGGAGGAGGCCTGCAAGATGGGCGTTCCCGCCATCATCTCCGCCGACGCGCACCACTTCAGCGAACTAACCCTCGAATTTGCCGCCGCCGAGGAAGCCTTGAAGCAGGCTGGCTACCGCAACGTGGTCAATTTCAAGGACGGACGATGGATTGAGGTGGCGATTTAGGAAAAATGCAGTGAAAGCAATCTGTTTTTAGAGTTTTTTTGCTATTTTTGCAGAAAATAAGAAGATGAACCCTCGAGTGAAATCAGTAAAAGCGGAAGACAATTATGTTTTGCTGTTGGAATTTGCCAATGGCGAAAAGAAACGCTTTGATGTTTCCCCTTATATTGGAAAAGGTATTTTTGCCCCCCTTTCCGATGAGTCGTTTTTTCGTAGGGTTACGGTCTTTTTAGGAAGCATCCAATGGCCTAATGGAGCCGACCTTTGCCCCGATACCTTATATTTGGATTCTAAAAGTATATAATATTGATAATTAACGATATATAAACTAAATAGCATAATAAACACAGACACATAATCCTATAGAATAGCATTTCACAAACGAATTCTTGAACACCATTTTCCACATTTCTCGAAAGAGATTCTACCAAGAAGTCGTTATGAAGCGCCAATGTATTTTGGCGTGGAATAACTTGTTGGTAGATGGGCGTGGAAACCCGGTGTTCGGCAAGTTGAACAAATTCCACGCTTTTTCATGCACATCGGGCAACATATCAAAGAGGTAATGCGGCAGCAAGGCGTAACGGCCACACAGTTGGCCAAGGACATTTGCTGCGCCCGTACGCACGTCCACAGGATTTTCTGCAAGGACAGCATCGACATCGCCCTGCTCGAACGCATTTCCACGGCGTTGAATTACGATTTCTTCCACGACCTTTCCGAGGAATTCAAGGCAAAAGTGTGACTAATTTGGTAACTGTTACCGAATTGGTAACTAAGAAAATAGCCATAAAACAATGGAAGAAAGTATTTTTGTGGTCTAATCAATTAACAACTAAAACTGCGGGCGACAGGATAAAGACAGCCATAAAGAAACATGAAGAAAATACTATTAGTTTTGATTGCCTTGATGGGCATCGGTTTTGGCGCAAAGGCGCAAAGTTGCGAAGTAGGCGATGATACTTATGTCGCTGTTCAGGTATCTGTCAGTAATGCTAATCAAATCTCTTGCCAAGCGACTTGGAATGGGTCCAATACACCTACATCGGGTACAGTATATGTAACAGTTTATTACATAAATACTGCAGGGGATGAGGATTCGGAAATGATTACTATTGATTGGCGTGAAGCTGGTAAAGATGGTTACTTATATAAAACTTCATATTCTGCTGGCAAAAGATACTGGTACGGTTCTCAGTTTGATGTAAAAAGAGTAAAAAGATGGGAAGTATCAGCAGGGGCATGTCGGATTGAAAGAAATTAGTCTGCAAATAAGAATAAATGAAAGCCAGAGCCGCAAAAGGTTCTGGCTTTTTTCATGCCATTTCGTGAAAAATATGCAAATCCACTTCAAAAAAGTGCCGAAAAATATGCAATTATTTTGCAGATTTTTCTAATTTTGCAGATTTTCAGCATTTTAGAATAAACCAAAAAGAAAGGCAACCTACTATCCTTCTCTCGAAAAACAAAAACGAACAAAAATGAAAATAATACACACTGCCGACCTGCACATAGGCCAGATCCTTTACCAAAACTACGACCGCTGCGACGAACACCTGCATTTCTTCAAGCAACTGACGCATTGGTGCAAGGAGGAAAAGCCAGATGCCCTGCTCGTGAGCGGCGACATTTTCGACATTCAGCAACCATCGACGGCAACGAAAAAGCTGTTCAACGAACAGTTCGTCAAGCTCCAGAAAGCCATGCCCGACATGCACATCGTCATCACCGCCGGCAACCACGACTCGGCTTCACGCATCCATGCCGACCGCGCAGTTTGGACCTTCTCGAATACCCATCTGATTGGCGTGGCGCCATCATTGACTGCCGACGACAACGGCTGGCAAGACGACTACATCATCGAGCTTGCCAACGGCTTCATCATTGCCATGCCCTACATGCTCGGCGACCGTACACAACAGCTGCAATCGGTGCTCGACCGCGTGGCCCAGCACAATGCCGATGGCAAACCCGTTGTCATGATGGGCCACCTCGCCGTGACTGGAACCGACGTCACCGGCCATGATTTCGAAATCGGCACGCTTAAGACGCAAGACATAGCCAACTTGGGCACAGGCTACGACTACCTCGCCCTTGGCCACATCCACAAGCCACAAACCCTCGGCCATCCTGACGACAACATGAACTACGGCCCCATCACCTACCCCTCCCCTGTCGTCCGCTATTCGGGCAGCGCCCTCCACGTCAGTTGCGATGAGGCCTATCCCCACAGTGTCAGCGTTGTCGAAATTGACCGTCATGGCGGCCAGGTCACCCTCAGGCAGCTCCGCATCGACGAACTGCGCCACTTCCACACCCTACCCATGGCCCATGACGAAGCCTATACCGACGAGAGCTCGGCCCTTGCCGACATCAGGACTTTCTGCAACACCGTTGGAAAAGGCTACATCAGATTGAAAGTGCATTATTCCACCGACCTTTCCGTCAACTTCGACCAAAAGATATACGACCTGCTGGAAACATACGGCAACGAAGTAAGATACAACCCGAAAACCATTTGGGTAGGAGAACCCGAAGCAAACGAAAGCGACACCAGCAAGCCCGCCTTCGAGGTGGCCGAGCTCCAACAAATGACCGACCCGTTGGAATTCATCGAAAAGACGCAGTCGCAGTATCCAAAACTCGACATGCAAACCCTCCGCGACGCCTTCAAAGAGATAGAGGCAGAAGTCAAACGCCTCAAAGAAGAAGACCTGGCAAAGAAAGCAAAGAAAACAAAAGGTGGCCAGAACGAAGAAATCTCGCTCCTCGAACAAAACTAAAAAAGACATGAAAATCAAAGAATTACATATCAAAAACATAGCCTCCATCGAGAAGGCCGACATCAACTTCGAAGAAGACCTGAACGAGGCCTACACCAACACGCCCGCCCCCGTATTTCTCATCACTGGCGACACAGGCACGGGCAAGTCGGTCATCCTCGACGCCATTGCGATGGCCCTCTACAAGACCACGCCCCGCCTCAGCGGAGTGGCCGACGTGAACAACAACGAGTTCGTCAACGCAGCAGGCGAGAAAATACGTGTGGCCAGCATACAGCAATACACGCGGATGGGCATTGCGCCAAAAGAAGAATGCCACAGCATGGTGGTCTTTGAAGGCAACGACGGCAGAACCTACACTGCCAAGCTCGCCTTAGGCATATACAAAGGCAACAAAAACGCCGACGGCAGAACCCCCATCAAATACAACAAACCCGAATGGACGCTTACCGTCGACGGACGCACCTTCAACAAAGACAGCGACATCGCACCTCTGATCCAAGAAGCCATCGGGCTCTCGTTCGACCAGTTCAGCCGCATGGCCATGCTCGCACAAGGGCAATTCGCCTCATTTCTCATCGGAGGCAAAAAGGAACGCGAAACCATACTTGAGAAACTGACCAACACCGAGCGGTTTTCCGACTACGGCCTCGCCATTTCCAGCCTTTTCAAAAAAGCCAAGGAACAGGCAGCAACTTGCCAAAAACTATACGACAGCGAAAGCCAACACGTCAAGAAAGAACCTGAATTGGCCCAACTGAAACATGAGCAGGCCGACCTCGAGAAGCAAAAAAACCAACTCTCGAATGACATTGGGAAGATAGAGCAGCAAATCGGACAAATCAGGCTCGTAGAAGCCAACCACAAAGCCATCGACGACGCGAATGCACAACTCGTTCGTCTCGAAGACCACACTCCACTGAAAACCACCTTCACCACCCTCGCCTCCGGCCTGACCGACAAGGAAAAACAACTTGAACGGCTCCAATCCGACATCGAATCCGACACCCTGTGGCTCGAAGAACGCCAGGAACAAGACGAACTCTACACCAAAGCGGGCGAATACCTCCTGCAACTGAAGCTGCTGGAAGAAAAGGCTGAAGAAATCAGGCAATTGGGCATCCAGAAGAAAAGCGCCGAAGACCAAGTGGAGACACTGGAAGCAGCCCTGTCAGCCGCCAAAACCAAAGCACAACAAGCACAACAAGCCGTTGACGACAAGCAAAAATCCATCGACGAGAAAATCAAGGAGCGCGACGCCTTGAAGCCCGACGAAATCAACCGCCAACTTGACGAACTCCGAGACGAGAAAACCCAACTCGAAAAGCTCCAATCCGACATCCGACAATACACCGAAGCCGCAGAAAAGCACAAAAAGCTCCTTGCCGAAATCAACGCCGACAACGCCACGCTGCAGCAACTCAGGGCAACTTGGGAGCAAAAAGAGGAAACACTCAAAACAGCCAACGCGGCCTACGAGCAGGCCAACTCGCAATGGGTAACCATGGGCAGCAGCATCCAAGAGACCATGGTCAACCTGCGCCAACGGCTCATCAAAGACCACGCCACCACCTGCCCCCTCTGCGGCCAAGGCATAGAGCATGAACTGTTGACAACCGACGATTTCAAGCAAATCATCACGCCCCTCGAAGCTGAGAAGGAAAGATGCAAAACGGCAAAGGAAACAGCCGAAAAAGAACGCAACGAGGCCAAGACCCGCCACGACACATGGGCTGGAACCATGAAATCCAAAATCCAACAAGCTTCTGACTTACAAGAAGATAACAAAAAAGAAAGCCAACGCATCATCGGCATTGGCGACAAACTGCAATTCGACCGCAACAAAAAATATCCGTTGCAAATCGAGGAACGGCTGAAAAAAAACGACCAGGCAACCTCCACCCTGACCCTGGCCTCGCAGAAAGCTGAAGCGCTGCAAAGGGAAACCAACGCCCTTTTGGCGGAAAAGAAGCCCTTGGAAACCAGCAAATCGCAGGCCGACGCTGCTCTACAAAAGGCAGAAAAAGCCTTTGAGGACAACAAGAAAACCATCGACGATTGCGACAGCAAAACCATCGAGGCCGAAGCCAAAAAGAGCGAGATCGCCAAACAGCTCTCGGCAGCGCTGCAACCCGTTTACCCCAACTGGGCAGACAACATCGAAGAAACCAAGACACAGCTGAAACAGACAGCCCAGACATACACAGCAACAAAAAACCGTCGCGACGGCAATAGTGCAAAAGCCCAACACGACAAAGTGCTAATTGACAACATCCGAAACATCAAAGGCACCATCATCGGGAAGTATCCAGAATGGGACTTGGACTATAGCCCAGTCGCCCATCCGTCGAGCGACATAGCAAAGGAATGGAACACCTTGATGACACAAATCAGCCAAAACCTTTCAGACATTGCGAGCCAACATACCCTCATCGCCAATGCACAGAAGGCCATCCGAAAAGCCCTCGAAGAACTGAAAGTCGAAAAAGAGGAAGACCTTCCGGAGAGGTCGGCACTCGAAATGCAAAAAGGCGAACTTGAAGCTGCCAAGGAAACGCTCGTCGAGCAATTGGGAGCCATCCAAAACCAATTGGACGACAACGATCGCAACCGCGAAAAGGTCCTTCAGGCGTCAAAAAACCTGGAAAAAGCCCTTGCCTCGCTCAAAAAATGGACCATACTCAACGATCACTTCGGCGGGACACGTTTCCGCACGTTGGTGCAAACCCATGTGCTGCGCCCATTGCTGAACAACGCCAATCTCTACCTGCAAAAAATCACCAAACGTTACATCCTCACCTGTAGCGAAGAAAACGAACAACTCTCGATTCTTGTGCTCGACAACGACAACAAGAAGCAGGTGCGAAGCGCCACGCTACTCTCAGGCGGCGAGCGTTTCATGGTCTCGTTAGCCCTATCGTTAGCCCTGTCTTCGCTCAACCGACCCGGAACCAACATCAACATCCTGTTTATCGACGAAGGTTTTGGCACCCTCGACGAAAAAAGCCTCGACTCCGTCATGGAAACATTGGAAAAACTGCAAGACATTGCTGGACTAAAACAGCGTCGCGTGGGCATCATCTCGCACCGCACGGAGCTTGAAGACCGCATCCCCGTGCAAATCAGGGTGGAGAGGAAAGGCGAAAGTCGCAGTCAGGTCACGATACGAAACACCAGTCCCAGCACGGTCAGAAGTTGATAACTAATAAGCTGTCTCATAAATAGATAAAGACGATTCCCGCGTTTTATTGTTATTTGATGAAGTGTCGATGATGGAATATTTCATACATTTGCACCATCAACACTTGATCTGATGAAATCGAACCTACTTTTTCAAGCACTAACGAAATTCTTCATAGGCATAATTATTTTGGGTCTGCTTATCTTTCTGCCCGCAGGCTCGCTCCATTATTGGCAAGGCTGGCTGCTGATGAGCATTTTGTTTGTCCCAATGTTCATCGCAGGGCTGGTTATGATGGTCAAAAACCCCGAACTATTGCGTAAACGTTTAAATGCCAAGGAACAACAAAAGGAACAAAAGACTGTGGTGGCACTGAGTGGCTTACTATTTATTGCCGCCTTCATTGTGGCAGGTCTTAACTGGCGCTTCCAGTGGTGTGTGCTGCCGAATTGGGTCATGTGGGCAGCCGCTGGACTATTCCTGTTTTGCTATCTTCTTTATGCGGAAGTCTTGCGCGAAAACACCTACCTTTCGCGAACCATCGAGGTGCAAGAGCACCAGAAAGTGATTGACACAGGTCTTTATGGCATCGTCCGTCACCCAATGTATATGGCCACCACCCTCCTCTTCTTGATGATGCCTCTAGTGTTGGCTTCGCCTATTTCGCTCGGCATCATGCTTTTATATATCCCTTTGATAGCTAAACGCATCCGTAACGAAGAAACTGTTTTGGAGCAAGGCTTGAAAGGCTACGGCGAGTACAAACAACGGGTGAAATACAAAGTTTTGCCTTTCATTTGGTAACACGATGACCGACCGCCTCACTCCACAGCAGCGCCACTACGTGATGTCGCGCATCCACGGCAAAGGCACCAAGCCCGAGATGCTGGTCAGGCAATGGCTTTGGCGGCATGGCTACCGCTATCGTCTCAACGTGAAGAGCGTGCCAGGCAAGCCCGACATCGTCATGCGGCGGTATCGGA
>CAMKAR010000102.1 GCA_946410535.1 uncultured Bacteroidales bacterium | reverse complement strand
GAGTGCTTCCGGGATTTGTCTCAGCCGTTGCAGTCAAAGCAATGCCTTCGTCGAGATAGTCGTTAGGCGTGATGGAAGGAATGGCCGGACGAGTACCTGCATAAACGCCGTCCTCGGTATAGACGGAGCCTTCATCGCCTTCCGCCAAAGCCGTTTGAGGAAGCAGAATGGCCCATTTCTCTCCGCCACCCCAACCCGGCAACTTGACAAGCCCATTGTCCACTTGACTATAGGAAAAGCCGTTGGTAGAGAAATCAACCGTCACTTTGTTGTTCAAGCCCAAGATGCAGGTAGGACTGTATGACAAGGTCGTGACATTAAACTTAACCAAGGCTGCCTTGTTGAGGAAAAAGGCGGTGTAAAGCCCTGCGCCGTTGAAGGTCTCGTTGGAAGTTGCAAAAGAAATCACAGGATAGCCATTTGTCTGGTCGCTGATGTTCACCGAGCAGGAGGTGCTGCTGCCTGGGGTGAGGGTTTCTTCCGGTGTTTTGTTGCCGAGGAAGTAGAAGTAGAGAGGCTCGCCTTCGGTCGGGTTGGTGATGTTACCGGCAAAGGTGTTGCCGTTGTTGGTCAGCGTGCCAACAAATTTCTGCCCGCTGGCTACATACACAACGTCGCCATAGTCGAAGGCCACCATGCCGTTGTCGGGATTCACATTTATCCTTGAGCCGTCGTGCGCCTTCACATCAAGGGTGATGGCCACGGTGCCGTCCTCATTGGAGGCAGACTGTTCCTGTTTCTTGCATTGCGACAGGCCCAAAACGAGTGCGACTGCCGCCAAAACCATACTAACTTTTTTCATTGTTTTGTCTCCTTAATTGATTTGATTCTTTTTGTTTTGTTGATTTTTCTTGTCTTGCTTTTTTCTTTTCGTTGCGGCATAGCCTACTCCCACCGAAAGCAGTATGAGCAATCCGCTGCCAGTCGGTGTGCTATTGCCGAAGGTTTGATGCGTGAAGTTACCTTCTTGGTTGTTGCCGAAGGTTTGGTGCGTAAAGGTGCCGTCGTAGTCATTGCCGAAGGTTTGGTGTGTGAAGATTCCTTCCGAGCCATTTCGGTTTCCTTTCCCGAGCAGCCCGTGGCCGACTTCACTGTCGCTAACATCTCCGAACAAGCCTTGCCCCAACGCGCCAAGTGGCAACGACATCGCCGCCGCCATCGCCAAGGAAAGAGCAACGGCCTTCCCCCTCTTTTTGGTTTGCTTCTTCATAAGCGAAAGTTTTAAATTGATACTATGTGAATTGATTGTTTCCATTTCCAAACAAGCACAAAAAAAGCGTGAAACCGTCTTGTTTCCCGCTCCTTTAGGTATTTGGCGTAACCTTCTATTACCAAGAAATAAGTCAATCTCACGCCTTCACGCAAGCATAATGACTATAACTCTGTAATAGAATGCCTTCTTTCTAAAATCGCCAAATTTCAAAGGAGAAGAATTCAGTTCTGATGCTGTTATTTGTATCGGTTCATTTCACGCAATCCAGCGCTTTTATTGCATATTTCGTTTCGTTTTATGGGTTACTCTTCGTGTTTATTCGCTGCAAAAATACACATTTTTTCAAAGGCGCAAGGACAAAAAGCAGGATTTTTCGCAAAAGCATAATTTCCAACACATTACTAAACAATTTCCGACAATGCGCAGGTATAACACCTCGCAAAATTCCGACAATACGCAGGTGGTATACCTCAAAAAATTCCGACAATGCGCAGGTGGCACACCTCAAAAAATTCCGACAACACGCCTGTGACCAAAGATTTTCAACCCTAAAATGCCGTTGAAAACGATTTTTATCGCACCTTTGCATCCCAATTCCATCCACGATGACTCAACCCAACGACTACATCATCATCAAAGACGCCACCGAGAACAACCTGAAACACATCGACGTGCGCATCCCGAAGCGACAAATCACCGTGGTGACGGGCGTGTCAGGCTCGGGCAAGTCGTCATTGGTGCTCGACACCATCGCGGCCAAGTCGCGGCGCGAGCTGAACGACACTTTCCCGTCGTTCACGCAGCAGTATTTGCCCAAATACGGTCGTCCGCACGTCGGTGACATCGAAAATCTGCCCATCGCCATCGTGATTGAGCAACGCAAGCCCACTTCGAACTCACGCTCCACAGTAGGCACATATACAGATATTTACGCGCTACTCAGATTGTTATTCTCGCGCATCGGGCAGCCTTTCGTGGGCTATTCCGACGCTTTCTCGTTCAACCACCCGTCGGGCAGCTGTCCGCGCTGTGCAGGTTTGGGCGAAATCCGTGAGTTGGACATCCACAAGCTCGTCGACTTCGACAAGTCGCTCAACGACGAGGACACCATCCACTACATCGCCTTCGGCAAGGGCGGCTGGCGCTGGATCCGCTACGCCCACAGCGGACTCTTTGACCTCGACAAAAAGATCAAGGATTATTCGCCCGAAGAACTCGACCTCTTCCTCAACTCGCCACAAATCAAGCTGAAAAACCCACCATCGAACTGGCCGAAGAGCGCGAAATACGAAGGCCTCATCCCACGAATGTACCGTAGCATCATCAACTCGGAGGAAGGCCTGCTCCACGCCACCGTGCTCAACCCGATGCTGACGATGGGCACCTGTCCCGACTGCAAGGGAACGCGCCTCAACGAAAAGATACGCTCCTGCAAAATCAACGGGCTGAACATCGCCGAGGTGACCGCCATGAGCATCGCCGATGCCCGAAAATGGATGGAAACCATCGACAATCCATTGGCCGAAGACATCAAGCACGCCACCATCGAGCGTCTGGCCGCCTTGGAGGAAATCGGCCTCGGCTACCTCACCCTTGACCGCGCCATCGGCACGCTCTCGGGCGGCGAGGCGCAACGCTGCAAGATCGCCAAATACATCAACTCGCCACTCTCCGACGTGATGTATGTTTTGGACGAACCCAGCGTGGGTCTGCACAACCACGACATCCTGCTGATGCAGAAATCCGTGCAAAAACTGAAAAACCACGGCAACACGGTCATCCTCGTGGAGCACCACAAGGACATGATCAAAATCGCCGACCACATCATCGACATGGGTCCGGGCGCGGGCATGGCTGGCGGCGAAATCGTGTTTGAAGGCAGCTACGACGAACTGCTCCACAGCCCAACGCTTACGGGCAAATCGCTCAGCGCGACGACCGAAATCAAGGAGGCGGTGCGCCAACCCAAGTCGTTTTTCCATTTGGAGAACACCACTTTGCATAACATCAAAAACCTGACCATCGACCTGCCCTTGGGCGTGATGTGCGGCATCGCAGGCGTGGCCGGTTCGGGCAAAAGCTCGTTGATGGAGTGTTTTGTCAAGGCTGTTGAATCGTTGAACTGTTGTCACGACAACAACCCAACAATTAAACAATTAAACAATCCAACAATTCAACCATCAGACATCGTCTACATCAGCCAAAAGAATATCGGCATCAGCCTGCGCTCCACCCCTGCCACCTATTTGGAGGTTGCCGACGACATCCGCAAGCTCTTCGCCAAGACGAACAAGACCAAAGCCGATTTGTTCTCCTTCAACGGCAAAGGCGGTTGCCCCGTTTGCCAAGGCAAAGGCGTCATCGTCAGCGACATGGCCTTCATGGACAGCATCGAGACCGTTTGCGAGGCTTGCGGCGGACTGCGCTATTCGCCAGAGGTGCTATTATATTAAGGTGCATGGCATGAACATCGCCGAGGTGATGGACCTCACGGCCAACAATGCCTCCGAAGTGTTCGGCGGCACCGTCATCGCTGACAAGTTGGAGCCTTTGCGCAAGGTCGGGTTGGGCTATCTGCATCTCAACCAGTCGCTTTCGACACTCTCGGGCGGCGAGCTGCAACGCATCAAGTTGGCTTCCTATTTGCGCGACGCGGGCAAAATCTTCATCATGGACGAACCCAGCGACGGCCTCCACCTCAACGACATCAAGCGGATTTTGGACCTTTTTGGCAAAATGGTCGAGGCGGGCAACACCATCTTCCTGATTGAGCACAACTTGGAGATGCTGAAACAGTGCGACTTCCTGATCGAACTCGGTCCCGGCGGCGGCAACATGGGCGGCAAACTCATTTTCAGCGGTACGCCGAAGGAAGTGTTAGCCTGCAACAGCTCCGTCACAAGGCCATATTTTTTACGCCAAGATTAAGAAACGCGCCTTAATACGGCTTATTTTATTGGTAAGGCAGAACTTATATTTGCGAAATAATCCCTATTTTTGCGACTTTCACGCATTTTAAATCAAACACATTCAACGCATACGCTTATGAAACGACTAATCAACCGAGGATTGCTGCTCTTGGCACTCATCATGGGCATGGCTTTCAGCATGGAAGCGCAATCCACACAAGTCATCGTCACGCTCAACGACGGTACCGAGCAGAGCTACATCATGGTCGAAGCCGACCGTATGTATTTCGAGGACAACACGATACTCGTCATCGAAATGGGCGAATACAAAAACACAGTGAAGATTCCGTTAGCCGACATCCGCAAGCTGACTTGCCTCGAAACGGAAGGCACTAATGAAAACGAAGCCACTGCATTAAGCATCTTCCCCAACCCCGTTCACGACGCATTGGTCATCCGCAACCTTCAAGGCTCGCAAACCGTCAGCATCTACGCCCTCGATGGCCGTCTGATGAAGACCTTCGCGGCTTCGGGCGAACAAGCCATCGACATTTCCGACCTCGCCATGGGCATCTACCTCGTAAAAACCGAGTCAGCAACCCTTAAAATGATCAAGCTATGAGAAAGACTTTGTTTATCGCAGCCTTCTTATTGGCTTGCATGGGCCTCGGCGCACAAGAATACCACATGAAAGTCTACAACAACGCTTCCTTGCTGTATGACAAGGGCGTGAGCGCCATCGAAGAATTCCGCTTCGACGGCACACGCATGAACATCAACGACGAAAACGGTGTTCAATACCTCAACATCCGAGACATTGACAGCATCCTTTTCCGTCAGGAATTACCGCCGACAGGCGACACGGTCTACATCACCTACAACGGAAGCAGCGTGAATGTGGTCAACCCGTTCTCCAACAGCGGCGTGGAAGTCAGCACAAACGGTGCCAATGTCACGGTGAACTCCACCATGGCCAACGTCCCTTACGTCGTTTCGGGCAGTTCCACAAACGGCTCGCTGACGATGTATAGCAGCTCATCTTTCTATTTGGCTCTCAGCTCGCTGAACCTCACCAGCGAAAGCACGGCGGCCATCAACTTAGCCTCAAACGTGGGAGTCACGCTCGCCCTGAGAGGCACTTCCGCCATCGTCGACAACGCCAACAGCGCACTCATCGGAGCCTTGCAAGCCGCAGGCAGCCTCACCATCAATGGCGGCGGCACGCTGAACGTGACGGGCAACGCCAAGCACGGCATCGCGGTGGAAGGCACGATGACGATGAACTCAGGCACCATTAATATATTAGGTACCGACAGCGACGGCATCCACGGCAGCAGCAACCTGCAATGGAACGGCGGCACACTCACCATCGCCTCGGCAGGCTCCGACGGCCTCGACTTCTCGGGCACCGTCACCATCGCCAACGGCAACCTCAGCATCAACACGACCGCCGAAGCCCAACGAGGCATCAAGGTCTCGGGCCTCTTCACCATGAGCGGCGGCTCGCTCGGCATCAACACGAGCGGCACCGACGGCAAGGGCATCAAGGCCGACAGCGACCTCAACATCACGGGCGGCACGCTCACCATCGTGAACTCGGGCGACATGTCGAAAGGCCTCAAATGTGACGGCCAAATCAACATCAGCGGCGGCACCATCGACATCACTGCCTCGGGCAGCACCGTGCTTGAAACAGTGGAAGGACAAAACGTGCCAGCCTACTGCTCGGCCATCAAGTGCGACACCGACATCAACATCACGGGCGGCGACTTCACCCTCACCCTGCCCACCTCCAACCAAGGCGGCAAGGGCATCAGCGCCGACGGCAACCTCACCATCGACGGCGCCACGATGAACATCACCACGCAAGGCAACGGCGCTTCGTACACCGTGAGCGGCTCCACCAAAGACGCCTACACCTCGGCCTGCCTGCGCTCGGACGGCAACATGAGCATCCTCTCGGGCAACCTCACCCTCATCAGCTCGGGCACCGGCGGCAAGGGCATCAACGTGGGCGACGACGACCACACCACCTCCACCCTCATCATCGGCACCCAAGGCGGCGATGACGACGACCTCATCCTCAACGTGACCACCTCCGGCGAACGCATCACCGTTTCGAGCGGCGGCGGCTGGCCCGGCCCTGGCGGTGGTGGCGGCGACTACGCCAATCCCAAGGGCATCAAGAGTCGCGGCAACCTGACCATCAACAGCGGCACCATTACCGTCAACTGCACGCAGAACAACGAAGGCGGTGAGTGCATCGAAAGCAAGGCCACGCTGACCATCAACGGTGGCAACATCGAGACCTACTCGAAGACCGACGACCCCATCAATGCACGGACCAACCTCACCATCAACGGCGGCACCGTCTACTCGCACAGCGACAACAACGACGGCATCGACTCGAACGGCACCTTGTTCCTCAACGGCGGCTTCGTCATCTCCAACGGCGCGCGCCAGCCCGAGGAAGGCTTCGACTGCGACAACAACCAGTTCAAGATTACGGGAGGCACCCACATCGGCACGGGCGGCGCCACGAGCAACCCGACGACCAACGTTTGCACCCAGCCCTCGCTGAAAATCAACACGCAGTCGGGCTACGCCATCCAGATTCTGAAGTCCGACGGAACGGTCATCTGCACCTACCAATGCCCCACCCTCGCTGGCGGTGGTGGCGGTTGGCCGGGTCCAGGCGGCGGCAGCGGCTTGGTGATGCTCTTCACCGACCCGCAGCTGCAAACCGGACAATCATACACCGTGAAATACAACGGCACCATCAGCGGCGGCACCAACTGGAACGGCTACTACACGGGCAACCCGACCTACACGGGCGGCCAAACCGTCACGGTCAACGTCAACTCGATGCTGACCACGGTGAACGCTGGCGGCGGCGGATGGTAATCTGAAACCAATCGTGTTTTGTCTGGAAACAAATCTGACATAAATCTGAAACAAATAATTTCAGGGCTGCCGGCTCACGACAGCCCTTCTTTCGATGTCCCCCAAAAATAATCGATGTTTTCACGACCGCTTTGCGATTCTTTTTGTACTTTTGCGCCCTAAAAGAAACGAGAAATGATGTGTGCAAAAACAAACATTTTTTCGGTCGCCGAGGCGAAGAAAAACCCAATAAAATTTGGAGGTTTCGGAAATTAGTTTAAACACACACACACACACACACACACACACACACACACACACACACACACACACAC
>CAMKAR010000101.1 GCA_946410535.1 uncultured Bacteroidales bacterium | reverse complement strand
CGGCCCTCACCATCCGCACGGTGGTGGAGAAGCCCATCAAGTTCGTCGGTATCGGCGAGAAGATGGATGCCCTCGATGTGTTCCATCCCAAGCGCATGGCCGACCGTATCCTTGGCATGGGCGACATCGTCAGCCTCGTGGAACGCGCCCAAGAGCAGTTCGACGAAGAGGAGGCCAAGAAGTTGCAGAAGAAATTAGCCAAGAATGAGTTCAACTACAACGACTTCCTGAAGCAGATCCAGCAAATCAAGAAGATGGGCAACCTGAAAGACCTCGCCAGCATGATTCCTGGCATGGACAAGGCACTGAAAGGCGAGGAAATCGACGACGACGCCTTCAAGAGCATCGAGGCCATCATCTATTCGATGACGCCCGCCGAGCGCGAGAACCCGAAACTGCTGAACGGCACGCGCCGCAAGCGCATTGCCGACGGCAGTGGCACCAGCATCGTCGAGGTGAACCGCCTCGTGAAGCAATTTGAGGAGACCTCTAAGATGATGCGCATGATGACCACTGGCGGCGGAAAGAAACTGATGCGCATGGCCAATAATTTGAAAAGGAAGTAATCAACCTTGCCCCGAGGGGGCAATACCTTATTAACCCCATACAAGCGCAGCGCAGTGTGGGGGCAACACAAAACAACTAAAAATATGGACAACAAAATCATAGACGGAAAACTCATCTCCGAACAGATAAAGAAGGAAATCGCCGCTGAGGTGGCCGACATGATCGACCATGGCATTGCAGCTCCGCATTTGGCCGCTGTCATCGTGGGCGACGACGGCGCCAGCAAGACCTATGTGGCCTCGAAAGAGAAAGCCTGCCACTCGGTGGGCATGACCTCGTCGGTCTACCGCTTGCCCGAAAGCACCACCGAAAAAGAGATGCTCGACTTGGTGGCATTCCTCAACAACGACCCCGAAATCGACGGCTACATCATCCAACTGCCGTTGCCCAAGCACATCGACGAGGACAAAGTCATCGGCGCCATCGACCCCAAGAAAGATGTCGACGGCTTCACGAGCGTCAACGCGGGCCGTATGCAGTTGGGACAACCTTGCTATATTCCCGCCACGCCCAACGGCATCATGGAACTCATCAAGCGCTCTGGCATTGAGACCATTGGCAAGAACGTAGTCGTCCTTGGCCGTTCCAACATCGTGGGTACGCCTATGGCCATCCTCATGTCGCGCAAGGGCATCGACTCGACTGTCACATTGTGCCACAGCCGCACCAAGAACCTGCCCGAAATCACCCGTCAGGCCGACATCCTCGTGGCCGCCATCGGCAAGCAGGGCTTTGTGACTGCCGACATGGTGAAGCCCGGAGCCGTGGTCATCGACGTGGGCATCCATCGCATCGAAGACCCGACCAGCCCGAAAGGTTACAAAATCATGGGCGACGTGGACTACGAAGAAGTCTACAAAGTGGCCTCACACATCACCCCTGTTCCAGGCGGTGTGGGTCCGATGACCATCGTCTCGCTGCTGCAAAACACCCTCAAGGCAGCCAAGGGCGAGGTCTATCCGAAATAAGATTTTTCATTGTTTTTTGTTTTAATGGGAGTGGGACTGCCGGTTTTTTCGGCAGTCCCGATTTTTTTGCGCAATCCGTACTTTTTTTGTAGTTTTGCACCTTAAATCTATTTTCCATGAAAAAAGGAATCCTCATTATGCTATTATTGCTGTCGGCCATGACGTTTGCGAAGGCGCAAAGCGAGGCTGGCTACTCCCCATTCTTCACCCCCATACTCAAGTCGGAGCTTCCCAAGGAAGTCAGTGAGACCTCTGGGGTCTTCTTCCACAACGGTCGCCTCTGGACCCACAACGACAGTGGCGGCAAGCCCATCCTCTACGGCATCGACACGACCACCTTCAAAATCACCCAAAAGGTGACTTTGGCCAACGTGAAAAACAAGGACTGGGAGGACGTTTGCTCCGACGGCGAAAACGTCTACATCGGCGATTTCGGCAACAACAGAGGTAATCGCAAAGACCTGAAAATCTTTATCTTACCAATCTCTTCCATTCCCGATTCAGGCGATGCCACCCTGGAGGTCGACTCCATCAATTTTAGCTTCGGCGACCAAACCGAGTTCGACAAACGCAAGGTGCACGACTTCGACTGCGAGGCGATGTTTGCCACCGACAACAACCTTTACCTTTTCAGCAAAGGCTGGTCGTCGGGCACCACACGCCTCTATCGCCTCTCTAAAAAGCCTGGAAAGCAAGTTGCCGAGGTGGTCAACGGCTTCGATTCGCAAGGCCTGATTACCGGTGCCGACTACGACAGGAAAAGCCACATATTGGTATTGGTAGGCTATGTAAAGACGATTTGGAAACCCTTCATATACCTCATCTTCGACTTTGAGGAAAATGGCGTGAGGCTTTCGCACAGACGGTTCGAGATGCCACAACTCACTGGCGCCCAAACCGAAGGCATCTGCTTCTTCGACGATGGCCGATGCTATGTCACCTCAGAGACCTTAAAGTCGTTCACAGCGAAGGTTTTTGAAGTGGATTTCAGGAAATGGATCGAAAAACACGGCAAAAAATGAGAAGGCTCGCGCTTTTCCTGTTCATACTAACTTGCACCGGCACACTCGTTGCCCAGCGCCCCAAAAAGGCGGTGAAAGCATACGAAGCCGCCGAAGCCGCTTTCATGAAACGCGACTACGCCAAGGCACACCAGCAGCTGCTCAAGGCCGTCGTCGAGGACCCCAACTATGCCGAAGCCTGGCTCTTGGAAGGCGAAATCGGGATGGAGACGAAGGACTACGACTTGGCCTTATTGGGCTACGAGAACGCCTTGGCCTCCGACTCGATGCTGTTTCCGCCAGCCGCCATAACCCTTTCGAGGATTTACGACAAGCGGGGGTCCTATAAGCGCGAAATCGCCCTGCTGCGATGGTACCAGTCAAAACGACTTGGGAATGCTGCCATCGACGCCACCGTGGCAGAGATGCTCAACGTGGCCACGTTCCGCGACCAGGCCACAAGTCACCCTGTGGCGTTTGAGCCTGTAATCTTGGAAACCACAGTCAATACGGGAAATGACGAGTACATCAATATGCTTTCGTTCGACGGCTCGCAACTGCTCTTCACACGCAAAATGCCCGTCGGGAACGGTTACCAAAAGGAGTTTCTGATGACTGCGCAATGGGACGGTGAGCAATGGAGTGAGCCACAGCGCCTTTCGTTTGCCGACTTTCCCGACGAAATCGACCCGGGGGCGGCCTTCATCTCCGCCGACGGCAAAAAACTGTACCTGACCGGCTGCGGCTGGGGACGCAACAGTGGTTGCGACCTGTATATATCTGAATATCAAAATGGTTTTTGGACAATGCCGCGAAAGCTGAAAGGCAGCATCAACACCGACAGTTGGGAATCGCAGCCCTGCATAAGCGCCGATGGTCGCGAATTGTTCTTCGTGTCGCGGCGCAATGGCAACGCCGACATCTATCGTTCGGTGCGCAACGCCGACGGCACCTGGGGCACGCCACAAAACATTGGCGAACCCGTCAACAGCAAAGGCTCTGAAATGGCGCCTTTCCTGCATCCCGACGGACGGACGCTCTATTTCTCGTCAGACAAGCACATCGGCATGGGCGGCTTCGACCTGTTCGTGAGCCGAAGAAACGAAGAAGGGCAATGGCAAGAACCTGTCAATCTCGGCTTCCCCATCAACACGGCTGGCGACGAAATCAACTTCTTCGTGGCTGCCGACGGCAAGACCGCTTTCATCTCATCGCAACGCGAAAATGGACGTGGCGGCTACGACATCTACACCTTCGAGCTGCCCGAGGGAATCCGTTCCGACTCGGCCAACTACCTCTCGACGGTCGACGTCATCGAACTGAACCCTGGCGACGCCCTCGTCCTCCAGAACATCCAATTCGAATACAACAGCTCCGCCCTAACGCAAAATTCGCAAAGCGGCATCACGATGCTGACCGACTTCCTGCAACGCAACCCGATGCTCAATGTGGAACTTGCCGGCCACACCGACAACGTGGGCAGCGAGAGTTACAACCTGAAGCTCTCGACCGACCGTGCCGAAACGGTTAGGCAAGCCCTAATCGCCAACGGCATCGACGCAAGCCGCCTCACTGCAAAGGGCTATGGTGCGACAAAGCCTTTGGTGCCCAACGACAATGACGAGCACCGCGCCTTGAACAGAAGAACAGAAATGATTATAACCAATTGAATATGAAAATATTATTACCCATCATGCTTTTAGCCTTCGCCGCCCTGACGACGGGCTGCGTCAAGACACCCGACGAACCCGAAACCATCACTTTCTCCGTTTTGGGCGACAGTTATTCAGCCCTTGAAGGCACTTTGGACCCTGAAACCAACGATGCCTATCATTATGATGCCATCGGCATCACAGAACCCGAACAAATGTGGTGGAATATCTTAGCCAGGAAAAAAGGATGGGTGTTGGACAAAAACAACTCATTCTCAGGCTCTTTGGTTTGCAATTACAATTATGTAAACTATTATGGCAAGCATTCTTTCATCCGTCGCATGGACAATTTGGGCCAACCCGACGTGATATTCATCTTCGGTGCCACCAACGATGCCTGCGCCCACAATGCCGACGGTACCATTGTGTCATTGGGCGAATACATCTATTCCGGCTGGACCGAGGAACAACTTTGCTCCTTCCGGCCTGCCCTGGCCTATCTTTATGACAACCTGAAACGACAGCATCCCAACGCGAAGCTCTATTTCCTGATTGACATGCATTTAGGCTCGGGTAGCATTACTGTTGAAAGGCGCGACGCTTTCATTGAATCCATTCATCACATTTCGAGCCATTACGGAGTGGATTGCATCGATTTGCATGATATCCACAAGGACCAATGGCATCCCGACGTGAAAGGACAGCAATACATCGCGAACACGATTGTGGAGTATCTGGCGGCTGCTGTCTAATACCTAAAACGGTAGCGCACCGTCAGCTCATCATCGCTGGGCGTAGGCACGTCCCAGTAGGGCTTCTCGTTCGATTCCGCATCGGTCGAAGCATCGGCAGGCAATCCATCTGAATCCGTCTGAGGAGAGGCTGTTTCCTCATCGTCCTCTTCCCAATGGTACACCTCTTTTTGCGGTCCTTCCTTCCTAAAGAAGAAAGCCAGCAACACCCCTACCAATGCGCCGCTGAGATGGCCTTCCCACGAGATGTTTTGTAGCCTCGCAAGTTCCGGTATCATGCCCCACACGAAGCTACCATAAAGAAAAACCATGATGAGCGAAATGACGATGAGCAGACGGTTGCCACGGATGAATCCACTCACTATGAGAAACAGATTCAAGCCATAAACCAAGGCACTGGCCCCGATATGCGTGGTGTCGGGGTTGCCGATGCACCAAGTGAGCAATCCGCTGGCGAGGTAGGTAATAAGCATGACACGATTGGCCAACGATGGGTAGCAATAATACAAGGCCGTGCCCAACACAAGGATGGGAACGGAGTTCGACATCAGATGCTGCCAATCGGCATGGAGGAATGGCAAAGTGAGGATGCCCACCAGCCCATGCAACGTGTGCGGCGTGACACCCCAACGGGAAAAACTGACCCCCGTAGAGACCTCAATGACCTTCACTAACCACATCAGTGCCACGAGGATAAGCGGCAGGATGAGGCTCCCCAAAAACTTCTTGCGTTCTTGTTTTTCTTCCATACTTAGGAGGCAATCAACAATTGTTCCGCTGCAAAATTCGGAAATTTTGGCAGATTTTGTAATTTTGCGGCATGAAAAACAAGAATTATTTAGTCCATCTTGCTGGCGTCGTCGCCATGATTTTCTGGGGCATTTCGTTCGTTTGGTCGACACAAGTCTATGAAAACCTGAATCCTACGGCCACAATCTTCCTGCGCCTCGTGGTGGCCACCATCTTCTTCACGGCCATCCTTTTCGCCTTCCGTCTCAACGAGAAAGTCAAAAAGGAACATTTAGGTCTGTTCGCCTTGGCGGCCATGTTCGAGCCTTTTCTCTACTTCATCTTCGAGGGATACGGCCTGAAAAACACCTCCCCTATCATCGGATCGGCCATCGTCGCCATGATTCCGTTGGTGACACCCATCGCAGCAAGAATCTTCCTCAAGGAACACCTTTCGCCGATGAACATCGTCGGACTCGTCGTGTCGTTCGTCGGTGTCATCGTCATGCTGCTGAACAAGAACCTCGAACTTACGGCCTCACCCAAAGGCATCATCTTCTTGAGCATCACCGTGTTGGTCGCCGTGGGCTATTCCATCGCCTTGATAAGACTGACAAAACTCTACAAACCACTGACAATCACTTGGGTGCAAAACATCATCGGGATGTTGTATTTCATTCCTTTGGTCATTATCATGGAGCAATTCGAGCCGTCGAATTTCGGCAACGTGAAAGCTTACATCGTTCCATTGGTTTGCTTGGGTGTGTTTTGCAGCGCGATTTCCTACTCCCTTTGGGCCTTCGCCTACAGCAAACTCGGTGCCTCGAAAGCCAACGTCTACACCAACCTGATACCCGTCTTCACCGCCATCTTCAGCTATTTCATCATCCACGAAAGCCTGACTGTCAACAAAATCATCGGCATCGTGTTGGTCGTGCTCGGATTGGTGTTTTCGCAAATGAAGACCAAATCCCATATTCCAAGTCCCAAGTCCTAAGTCCATGATTACCAGCAAGACCAACGAAAAGATAAAGAACCTCGTGCGCCTGCAAAAAGCCTCGGAGCGTCTCGAGCAAAACCGAATCCTCATTGAGGGACAACGCGAAATAGAGCGTGCCCAGAAATGTGGCTTCGAGATAGAGCAACTCTATGTGTGCGAGGCACTTCTGCGTGAACCTTTAAGGATAAAAGCCGCCTTCACAGAGACCGTTTCGGAAGAGGTCTTTGAGAAAATAGCCTACCGCGAAGGCAGCGACGGGCTGTTGGCCGTGGCCATACCTAAATACAAGAGCCTCAGCGAGTTCAAACCCAAGAAAAATGCTTTGATTATCGTGTTGGAAACGGTGGAAAAACCCGGCAACCTCGGTGCCGTGATGCGCACCGCAGATGCGGCAGGCGTGGATGCCGTCATCGTGGCCGACCCCGCCACCGATTTGTTTAATCCCAACGCCATCCGAGCCAGCATCGGGTGCATTTTCAGTGTGCCAGTCTATGCCTGCTCCACTGAAGAATGTATCCAATGGCTGAAAGAGAATGGAATAACCATCTATTGCACCTACCTCAAGGCCTCCATCGACTACCTCGACGCCGACTTCCGCAAGGCCTCAGCCCTCGTGATGGGCACCGAGGCCACGGGCATCTCCGACGCTTGGGTAGAGGCCGCCGACCAAAACATCATCATCCCCATGAACGGCATCGCCGACTCGCTCAACGTGTCGGTGACCA
>CAMKAR010000100.1 GCA_946410535.1 uncultured Bacteroidales bacterium | reverse complement strand
CATTTTAATTTCCATCGTGAATCATTTCAAAAGGTCTGCTAATCTCTGGCATAACTATTTATTTCTCCGCAAAAATAACAATAATTTCCAATACCAAAGCAATTTTTGATTTTCCTTTTCCGTTTCACCAGCAATCACCAAAAAGGACAAAAATGAGCACAACAAAATTCTATAGTTTCCATGAGGGAAGAGGAAGCCTGGTTTTAAATCCCTGTTGCTATAGCCAAAAAGAATGGGATTCATGGGATGATTTAAAAATCAGAAAGGACGAAGACATTCCGAAAGGAGAACTCCATTTTATGGTCAACCCAAATTTTGGCAAAAAGTTTTGGGATATAGTCACGGCTGGAAAGGGGTTGTTGTATGCAGTTTCAGAGAAAGTAGTTAAATTATTGAAGGACAATAATTTAACTGGTTGTAAATTCTATCCCATAACCATCAAGGACCACGAAGATTTAAAATATTTCCTACTTACGATAACGGGAAAATGCGGAGCGTTCGACATTTCGAAATCCAAGGTGATACGGACGATAGAATATCCTGAAGAGGCGATTCAAAACTCCGACATAATAATCCCTTCAGGCCGCTTTTCGATAATGAAAGGTTTTTATTTCCCTTTGGAAAGTTGGGATGGTTGTGATTTTTTCTCACCTGAAGGAAGCGGTAAAATCATTGTGACTGAGCGTGTAAAGAATCTTTTCAAAAAGCATAACATCACCAATGTCGTGTTCCAGGACTTAGAGGAAGAAGAATGGATTTAGGCATTTATCAAAACAACTCAGCTCCCAACTCATAAACCGATGCCACGGGCACAATCTGAATCTTAAAACGCCTAGTATCCAAGCCTTTGGCATTGTACTTTGAGACGAAAATCTTCTCGAAACCAAGTTTGTCGGACTCGGCGATGCGAGCCTCAATGCGGGTGACGGCGCGGATTTCGCCCGAGAGCCCCACCTCAGCGGCAAAGGCATAACTTGATGGAATAGGCACGTCGGCATTCGACGAAAGCACCGCAGCAATGACGGCCAAATCAATGGCGGGGTCGTCTACACGGAGGCCGCCCGCGATATTCAGAAACACATCTTTTATCGAAAGGCGGAAACCAGCGCGTTTCTCCAACACGGCCAAGAGCATGTTCATCCTGCGGATGTCGAAACCCGTGGCGGAACGTTGTGGCGTGCCGTAGGCAGCACTGCTCACCAAGGCCTGTGTCTCAATGAGCATGGGGCGTTGGCCTTCCATGGTGGCGGCGATGGCGATGCCGCTCACCTCCTCGTCGCGTTGCGAGAGCAGGATTTCGCTGGGGTTGGTCACTTCGCGGAGGCCAGTGGCGTTCATTTCGAAAATGCCCAACTCCGAGGCCGACCCGAAGCGGTTCTTGATTGTGCGCAAGATGCGGAAACCATAGTGGCGGTCGCCCTCAAATTGAAGCACCGTGTCGACGATGTGCTCCAAAATCTTCGGTCCGGCGATGCTGCCGTCCTTGGTGATGTGGCCGATGAGGAACACCGGCACCTGATAGGCTTTGGCAATTTTGTTCATCTCGGCTGCCGTCTCGCGAATTTGCGAGAGGCTGCCCGCCGTGGCATCGACGAAAGGCGATTCCAACGTCTGTATGGAGTCGACAATGACAATGTCGGGCTGCACGTTCTTGAAGTGTTTCAGGATTTCCTGCGTGTTGGTCTCGGTCAGGATGAGGCAGTCGGTGTTGTGGATGCCGATGCGCTCGGCCCGCATCTTGATTTGGGTCTGGCTTTCCTCACCGGAAATATAAAGTATCTTTCTGCCAGCCAGTTGCAAAGCCGTCTGCAAGAGCAATGTCGACTTGCCGATGCCAGGTTCGCCGCCCACGAGGGTCAACGAGCCGAGCACAAGACCGCCACCAAGCACGCGGTTAAGTTCCTCGTAAGGCAAAATGATGCGCTGCTCCTTGGCGTTGGTGATTTCGTTGATGGGCACGGGCAGGCCTTTGTCCATCTCCAAGCCCACGGTTTTTTTCACTGATTTGGAGTCTTTTCCCGTCACTACGGTTTCTTCGACGCAGGTGTTCCATGCGCCGCAGGCGGGGCATTTCCCGAACCATTTCGGAGACTCGTTTCCGCATTCCTTGCAGAAAAAGGCGGTTTTCTCTTTTGCTGGCATAATGATTTGCTTTCTCGTCGCTTCGCGTCATTGCGAGGAAGGCACGACCGAAGCAATCCAGAAAGATAAGTTTGTTTGCTGGATTGCTTCGCTGCGCTCGCATTGACGCAAAGCGTGTCCTTAATATTCCGCAAAATTACGACAAAAATTGCATAACGTCCGAAAATTTAATACTTTTGTGGCCAAATTCACTGTCGATGAAGCATCGTTTACTCACACTGCTCCTTATGGTCTTTACGCTGCCACTGTTTGCCCAGCAGGGCGACGTGGTGCTGTGTGAGGGTTTCTTCAACCCTTGGCTCGAAGAGGGTTGGGATGCGAAGGGTGACGACTGGGTGGTTTGGTACATCTCCAACACGACCTTCGCCGGTTGCAAGCCGCGAGAGATGCAGATGTATCCCGACTTCAACTTTGAAGGCACCACACGCCTCGTTACGCCTATCGTGGAATTGGAGAAATACGACTTCATCAACTTCCAGTTCAACCACGCCCTCGAAGCCGCGCAAGGCGAGCTTGACGTCCGCATCGGCATCGGCATCTCAGGAAACGGCGAGGACTGGGAGAGCATCTGGGAAGACACTGTGCATGGCAGCATTGAGCAAAGCCAATACCTGCTCACCTTCGACATGGAGGAATGGCCGACGAAGTCGCCGCAATTCTGCCTCTATTTCACAGGGCACGGCACCTACGTCAACAGTTGGTACATCGACAACGTCATCGTTTATGCCGCCAAGAAAAACAAGTATGGTGGCATCGACGACACCGACGAAAACGGCTTTGTGGCCTCCAGATCATCCATCACCACGCTGAAAGGCCCCTCAAAAGGAACGGTCACCCAGTTCTCAAAATTAAGGAAATCCCGTAGCCGCATGGCTCGCGTTGTTGAGGGTCGACAAAAGAAATGGTGGCAGTTCTGGAAATAAAGCTACACTTAATTTATAATTCTTCCTGGAACTTAATGTCCTTCACGTTAAGCTGAAGGTTGGTCTTGCCTTGCCAAGTGTTGTATTCCAGATGGTAGCAGATGCTGAAAGGCTCGCCGCTGTGGATGCGGCTGAAGTAGTCGCCCTTCTGGAAGGCGATGCCCGAGAAGGGTGCAATGCCTTGGGCGGCGTCGCCCACTTGCGTCACGGTGAGTTTCAAGTGTTTGTGGCCACCCACAGGGCGCGATCCGCCTGCGTCGACGACATTGTCGGTCCAAAAAACGGGAGCCATGTTGCCGGGACCGAAAGGCGCAAACTGGTTGAGGATTCGCATGAACTTGGGCGTGATGTCGCTCAGCTTGATCTTCAGGTCCACCTCCAATTCGGGCACGAAGTCCTCGTCGATGAGGTGTTCGGCCACATAGGCCTCGAAGCGGCGGCGGAACTCGGGAAGGTTCTCCGGCTTCATCGAGAGGCCGGCGGCGTACTTGTGCCCTCCGAAGTGCTCAAGCAGGTCGGAGCAGTTGTCGATGGCGTCGTAGATGTCGAAGCTCTTGATGGAGCGGGCCGATCCGGTGATGAGGCCGTTGGCGCGGGTGAGCACGATGGTGGGCCTATAATAATAATCGGTGAGGCGCGAGGCCACGATGCCGATTACGCCGCGATGCCAACGCTCGTTGAAGACCACTGTGCTCTTGGCGTCTTTCAGCTCTTGGTCGGCATCGATCATGCCTAAAGCCTCTTCGGTGATGCGGTTGTCGAACTCGCGGCGCTCATCGTTGAGGTCGTTGATGGAGGCGGCCAATTTTTCGGCGTGTTCTTTCTTGTCGGCGATGAGCAGTCGCACCGAGTCGGAGGCCTTGGCGATGCGTCCGGCGGCGTTGATGCGCGGCCCGATGAGGAACACCAAGTCGCTGACGGTCAGCTCACGCGTCAAGGCATTCTCGTTTTCATCCACCTTGTCTTCGTCGCGACGGTAGATGTTGGCATGTTGCAGGATGGCTTCGATGCCGGGGCGTGGCTTCTTGTTGAGCTGTTTCAGGCCGAAATAGGCCAGCACGCGGTTTTCGCCCGTGATGGGGACGATGTCGGCGGCGATGCTGACGGCCAGCAGGTCGAGCAGCTCGTAGACCTCTTGGATGGTTCCCAAGCCTTTCATGGAGAGTGCCGTGATGAGCTTGAAGCCCACGCCGCAACCCGAAAGCTCGTCGTAGGGATAGTGGCAATCGGGGCGCTTGGCGTCGAGCACGGCAACGGCGTTTGGGATGACGTCGCCGGCGCGGTGATGGTCGCATATGATGAAGTCGACGCCACGGCTATTGGCGTATTCGATGCGCTCCACGGCCTTGATGCCGCAGTCCAAGGCGATGACTAATTTGAAGCCGTTATCGGCAGCATAGTCGATGCCTTTGATGGAGATGCCGTAGCCTTCCTCGTAGCGGTCGGGGATGTAGAACTCGATTTTCTTCTTCTTGAAGAATGGTTTCAGATAAGAGTAGACCACCGCCACGGCCGTTGTGCCGTCAACGTCGTAGTCGCCGTAAACCAGCACTTTCTCGCCTTCGCTGATGGCCCGCATCACGCGTTCGACGGCCTTGTCCATGTCTTTCATCAGGAAAGGATCGTGCAGTTGCGAGAGCGACGGGCGGAAGAAGGTTTTGGCCTCTTCGTAGTTCGTAATTCCGCGTTGGACAAGCAAAGTGGCAAGGTTCTCGTCGATATTGAGCACCTTGACGATTTCGGCAACCTGCTGTTTGTCAACCGATTGATGTAAAATCCACTTTGTTTCCATTCACATAGTTTTGAACTTGTAAAAATAAGTAAAAAACCAATGCGTTCAAGCGGAAAATGAAAATATTTTATTTCATTTCATATTCCGCTAAAACACAATCGGTTAAAGTTCAAGCTCCGAGATTGGGGCTTATCGCGGGATTTCGCCCCTCATTCCTTCACCACCTTGTCCGAGAACGTCGTCCCGTCCGCCATGGTGACCTTCATCACGTATTGCCCCGGGGCGAGGCCTTGCAAATTAAGACTCTCGAGGCCCGAGCCTTGGCTGCGCACAAGGCGGCCTTGCAGGTCGTAAAGCTCGATTTGTGCGGGCTGCACGTCGGGCGAGTATTGCAGGCGAAGTTGGTCTTGGGCGGGGTTGGGGTAGTAGGCGTAGGGGCGCACCTCGATGCCGCCTTCTCCAACGAAATCCAATCCTTCATCGGTGAGGAAGAAAAAGAAAATTCCATTTTTTGGTTCGGTTTCCCTTTCACTATAGCCCGTGATATAAACCCCCTTCTCCATTCCGCTTTCATCTTTCAGTATGCCAGAATAGCAGCTCCAATTTGGATTGACTTTAAGTTGATTGGGCTCGTAGCAGTAGCGTTTCCAGACGACATTCAAGTTGTGATTCATTTTCACGGCAGTCATGGGCTGGTCGGATTCCTTGTAAATGAGGAAAAAATCGCCGTCGCTTGTTTTTTGGAAGCACATGACGCGCACATCGGTATCAGGCCCGGGCAAGTCGTTGAAATCCGCCAGAGCCTTTCGTTGCATGGTTCGCAAATCATAGCGTGCCACCGAGGCGCCGCTTTCGTGAAAATCATAATACCAAGCCGAGTCGTAGCTGAACGGTGCGGCCACAAAAACGTCATCGCCATCGGGGATTACGAAAGTGGAACTGGAATTGTGGCTGCCAAACCGAAAGGTTTTCTCAACCTCAATGGGCGATGTGTTATTAATCCAGTACACGGTATCCCGAAGCATTTTGTTTATGACGTAGTAGTTTTCCACCTGGAAAATGGAGTCCATGACATAGAAGAAAAGGTTTTCTTCCGAACCTCTTGTCCACTGGTAATACCTTTTCGGCGTCGATACAAACTCGTCCATCGTGCGGATGAAATTATGGCTTTCTGGCAACACGGCCTCATGTTTCAGCGTTCCATCGGCACCGATTCTGGCTATGTGGCAAACGCAGTTGAAATTGCCCCATTCGGTATAGTATTTCAAGATCAGGTCGCCTTGGCTGTCCATCATATAGCTGTCGATGTAATCGAAGGCTACCGTGTCGCAAAGGCGAACCACAATGTCCTCTTCAGGATTGATGTGAAGGTCGTCGTCAGGGAAGTGCGAGATGCGCAAGGCCGTGCCGCCAACGCCGTCAGGCTCGATATTGGCCCGCAGGTTGCTTTCGCCTCGCGGGTCTTGGGCGAACAGGTACCATGCCGGTGTGGTGTCGGCCACAAACAAAGTATCGGTGATTTGCAAGGTGGTGGGCGACACCTTGTAGAAGGTAAGACCGGCTATAATCGGGGGGATGTGGTTGTCGCCACTAGGAGTTGACACCATAACATTGGCGACAAGGTCGCCGTTGCGCTGTTGCAGAATCTTATTCTCAAACTGCGGGAGTTCGTAGCCAGTATAATGGAAAGGGATAAATTCCATGTGAACTTCTTGGGCTTGAGAAAGAATAGATCCAAGGATAATAACTAAGAATAAAGGCAATCTTTTCATGTGACAGGAATTTTTCTGCAAAGATAAAAGAAAAAAAGCAACATCCAAAACAACACCTAAAATATGGCATCAATTATAGGAACTATTGGAGAATGGTTTGCAATAGATAACTTTAACATTGTTGTTGGTCGTGTTGTTATCATTCTTTCACCACCTTGTCCGAGAACACGGTCCCGTCCGCCATGGTGACCTTCATCACGTATTGCCCTGTTGCGAGGCCTTGCAAATTAAGGCTCTCGAGGCCCGAGCCTTGGCTGCGCACAAGGCGGCCTTGCAGGTCGTAAAGCCCGATTTGGGCAGGCTCCACGTCGGGCGAGTATTGCAGGCGGAGTCGGTCTTGGGCTGGGTTGGGGTAGAACATGTAGGGACGAACGCTTATTTCCGTTTCGGGACAACTTAATGTGCCGTCCGCCAACACCTTGAATGCTAACACATACACGGTGTTGTTTTCCTCGCAATAAGCACCACCCGTCACGAGGCAACCTCCGTCTTTCGTGGCTGTTATGCAAAGTGGCCGACAATTCATGTTGAGATGGCAATACCGTTGCCAAACCACACCAAGGTCGGAATCTGTTTTGGTAACCGTGATAAGATTGGTTCCTTGAACGTAGTGAAACTCGTCGTTTATCACCGTATAGCTTGAATGGCAGAAATACAACCAATCTCCATGTCTGTCTACCCCCCTCACATAAGGTGCCAACTCCACGCTGTCATTGTCGAAACCGACAATTTGGGATGCTATGATGTTGCCGTCTATATCTATCTTCAACATCGTCATGTCCGTCCGCCATTCTGGAAGCTTGAACAGCTCGTCGGCTTCCCAAATAATCACTAAAGA
>CAMKAR010000099.1 GCA_946410535.1 uncultured Bacteroidales bacterium | reverse complement strand
GCTGCCGCTTTGAAGAACGTTTACGACCGTCGCGACACCATCAAGCGCGGCCTCGAAATCACTTGGGAAGCCGAGCTGATGCGCCACTTCACTTGCCAGTTCAAGAGACTGGGATAAGTGCATGGTTATGGATTGCCACGCTTCGCTCGCAATGACGCGATGCGGCAGTCCGTTGGCTGCTTCGCTATGCTTGCAGTGCATTGTCTGTTCACACGCTTTGCGTCATTGCGAGGAGGCACGACGAAGCAATCCAGATGGAATTCAGGGGAGCCTGCCACTGTGGGCTTCCCTGATTTTTTGTCGCTTTGCGCTTTATTTGAAAAGTTTGTGTATTTTTGCGGCAAATATTATCGGTAATGGCTACATATACAATTACATTAAACGAAAGGACAAGTACGGGCAAGGCTCTTTTGGCTTTGATTAAGTCATTAGGAGTTATGATTAAACCTGCTCGTCCAATTTCTGAGAATTCGACGACGTTGCAGGCAATTCGTGAAGCAAAAGAAGGTAAGGGGATTTTGTGTGAGGATTTTGAAGACTATCTGAAAAAAGTTCACGAATGAGGAAAATCTTCTTTACCACCCAATACAAGAAAGACTTGAAGTTGGCTCTCAGGCGCAATTTGCCTGAAGAAAAACTGAACGAAGTAATCAAGATGCTTGCAATGGACGTGGTTCTTCCAGAAAGCAATTTGGATCATCCGCTCAAAGGCCAATATAAAGGTTGTAGGGAATGTCATATTCAACCCGATTGGTTGTTGGTATACTCCAAGGAAGATAAAGTTAACTTGTTATCATTGGTTCGTACAGGTACACACTCTGATTTGTTTTGATAAATGACCACTCCAGCAATCATCATCAGCATCCTCTTTATCGTCTGCCTCACTGTGCCGGCAGGAACACATTCGTTGGGCTTGGTCAAGGCCGACGACAAACCCTCGCAGCAATGGTTCATCCCGCTCTTTTTCGGGGTTTTTCAGGGAGTTTTTGTCATGTTTGGCTCCTTTTTGGGAGGTCTTTTTGCGCACTTGATAACCTATATTGCCAAGTATATGGTCTTTGCCATGATGGTCGTCGTGGCCGTCAAAATGTTTGTCGATTCGATGAGGATCTTGAAAGGAAAGATGCTTTATACGGTCAGCAACGACACGGAATTGGCACTGCTCGGCATGATGTCGGGTGTCAACACGTTGCTGATGTCGCTGATGGGGCCTTATTTCATGCCGTTTGGCAAAGGTTGGTATATGCTGGCGGTCATCGTGGCGAGCTTCCTTTGGTCGTTCTTCGCGATCCGGATTCCATTTGAGCCAAAAATCATCAAGAAGGTGAGCTTCGTCGAGTTCTCCGCTGCGGTGTTCATGGTGGTCATCGCGGTTTTGTATTTGTTTACGGATGTGATTTAAAGATTTAAAATTCAAGGTTTAAAATTTTGGAAATGAAAAAGATAGTCGCTCTTTTTGTCGGTTTGTCGTTTGCACTGGCGGTTTCGGCGCAGGCTCCATCCAATTACTACAACTCCGCCAACGGCTTGACGGGTAACCAACTGAAGTTGGCCTTGCACAACATCATCAAAGGCCATACCTCCATTTCGTATTCCAACATCCTGAATGCCTTTTGGAGCACCGACAACAAAGGCAACGGCGTGGTGTGGGACATGTACTCCGATCGCCCCGGTGGCACGCCGCCCTATACCTATTATCTCGGTCAGGACAATTGCGGGAACTACGATAGCGAAGGCGACTGCTACAACCGCGAGCACTCGTGGCCGCAAAGTTGGTTCAACGAGCAATCCACGCCGCGCACCGACTTGCATCACATCTTCCCGACCGACGGCTATGTGAACGGTAGGCGCAGCAACTACGCCTTCGGCGAGGTGCGCTCGGCTTCGTGGACTTCGCGAAACGGCTCGAAATTAGGCACTTGCAAGACTTCGGGATTCAATGGCACCGTGTTTGAACCCATCGACGAATACAAAGGCGACTTCGCCCGCGCCATCATGTACATGAGCGTGCGCTACTATACCGAAGACGGCAGCTGGAGCACGAGCGACATGACGACGAAGTCGGAAATCAAGCCGTGGGCCATACAGATGTTGCTGCGCTGGAACGAGCAAGACCCTGTGAGCCAAAAGGAAATCGACCGCAACAACGCCATCTATAACGATTATCAGCACAACCGCAATCCTTTCGTCGATCATCCGGAATACGCCCGCATGATTTGGGATCCGAATTGGACTTCCGTTGAGGAAACCGTGGAGGCTGTTTGTCTTTTCCCCAATCCTGTTGAGCGCGGACAAACGTTGCATGTGAGCGGCAATAGTGACAATTTCGATGCCGTCGTCATTTGTGATTTGAATGGCCGCACACTGCTGAAAGCCACTGGAAACCAAGTCGGTGGCTTCGCCATAATGTTGCCTTCCAACCTTGCCAAAGGTTGCTACATCGTGAAACTGATGAACAATGGCAATGTGGTGAAATACGAGAAGCTGCTTGTGAAATAGTAGGCTAGTTATCAGTTGTTCAGTTGTTCAGTTTTGTTGAACTGCTAACTGAACAACTGCTAACTCCAAACTGACAACTGATTACATCATTTTTTTGTGCCTGAAATAGATATAGAACAGCGTCGCCACCACTGCCATGAATCCCATGATGCCCCAGAAAGCCCATGCCTTGTCTTGGAACGGTAGACCAACATTCATCCCGTAAAGGCCGGTGATGAAGGTCAGAGGCAGGATGATGGTCGACACCAGGGTCAGCACTTTCATCGTTTCGTTGGTCTTGTTGGTCTGCATCGAGTCGAAGGTCATCGAAAGGCCCTCAATCAGTTCCTCGTAGTCCTCGGTCATGTCCCACACCTTTTGCAGGTAGTCGAGGATGTTGCCCCAGTAGTCTTCCATGTATTCCACGTCGTCGGTGAAGCCGGTCACCTTGCCGGTCTCGAAGAGGTGGAAGAGCCTCAGCTGTGGCTTGAAGATGGTGTTGATGAGGATGAGGTTTTTGCGCGTCACGCTGATGCGCTCGATGATCTTCACTTGCTTTTCTTGCAGCAGTTCACGGTTGATCAATTCGACGTCCAATCCGACCTTGCGCAGCAGATACACCGACTCGGTCATCAGCTTTTCGAGGATTCGATAGAGCAGGATGTCGGAGTTTCGGAAGTTCATCTCCTCGCCGTTTTGGATGCGTTCCTCGTATTCCTCGAAGAGTTGCGACACGCCCCAAGGGTTCTTCTCGATGGAGATGATGTAGTCCTTGCCCCAGAAAATCTTCACTTCCTTGATTTTCACGAACTTGTTCTGGCGGTCGAAGTTGGGGAAATGCAGGATGAGGAAATAATAGTCGTCGTAGATGTCGATTTTGGGGCGTTGGTTGACGGATTTGCAGTCTTCGATGTCTAAGGGGTGGAAATGGAACCGGTCTTTAAGGAATTCAAAGTCTTCTTCCGTTGGGTTGTTGAGATGACGCCAAGTCAAGTTCCCGATTTTCAGGCTGTTAATCATAGGCCTTGCCCTTTCTTTAAAAATGAATACTCTGTTTGCATCGGTGCAAAAACGTCATTGCATACGCAGTGAGGCACATTTGCGCCGCGAAAATAGTGTTTTTTGTTGAAAAGTAGGCGATTATTCTTTCAAAAAAATCATTCCACCCCCACATTCATCCTGCCCATCAAGCGCAGCCAAGGCGAAAGGAAGGCAAACAGGAAGTCGTAGGCAATCAAGCCGGGAAGAAGGCCCTTCTCGCCCAATCGCTTCGAGGCTTTGTGGTAGATGAACAGCTGTGTGCCAAAGCGCAAGAGGAAGAAAAACGCCAAAATCGGGATGTAGAACGCCGCGCCGTTGGTGATGACGAAGGCAGGGGTGGCACACATGGCAAGCAATGCGATGAACGAAGCCCAAAACAGCAGCTGCGAACCGTAGAACAAGCTGAGGCCGATGCGTGCGCGGGCACTGTATTTCGAGACGGTGCTGTAGCGGCTGCTCTTCTGACGCATCCAGAGGTGGAACGTGCTTGGGGGCGTGGTGAGAATGCCGTTTTCGGCATCAATCAACACTTCGGTGTTCTTTTTGGTGGCCACTTGGCTGACAAACAAGTCGTCATCGCCAACCGAGGTCTTATAATGCGAGATAAAGCCTTGATTCCTGTAAAACAGCTCCTTGCGGTAGGAAAGGTTCTTGCCGATACCCATATAGGCATGGCGGTTGAGGGCGGCTGAGAGGTAGAGCAGCCCGTTTTGAAGCGCATCGAAGCGCATGATGCGGTTGAGTGAGCTTTTCTTCTGCACATAGGGACTGTAGCCAATGACAATCTCGGTGCGGTTGTTGTAGCGGTTCACCACGCTGCGCAACCATTGGTCGTTGACGGGCATGCAGTTGCAGTCGGTCAGCACGATGAGGTCGTTTTGTGCCGACTTGATACCCATCGAGAGTGGGAACTTCTTGCCGTTGAAGAAGTTAAGATGCTGTTTCAGTTGTACGGGTTTCACGCGCGGTTCCTGGCGTTCCAAGTCTTTGAGGTATTCCTCGGTCTCGTCGTCGGAGCAGTCGTTGACCACGACAATCTCGAAATCGGGATAGTCCTGCTTGAGCAAGGCGGGAATGAGGTCGACGAGGTATTGGTAGGCATCGCGGGCGCAGAGCACGATGGAGACGGGTTCAAGCTCCTCGTCGAGTTTAGGACGGGCATGGCGCTTGTAGAAAGCCACCTTCGAGAACACTGCCCAATGGTAGACCAATTGGATGACGAGACAAGCGGCGAATACAATCAAAATAATGAAGCTGAGGCTGTTATAGTTGAAAGTGATGGACATTGCTTTGGCTGATTTTAACTTTGCAAAGATATGAAAAAAGTCGTATTTTTGCGCAAAATTAGAGCGATGAATTTTGACATAGTTTCCAACGACCCGAAAAGCAATGCGCGAGCAGGTGTGTTGCACACGGGCCACGGCCCGATTGAGACCCCCATTTTCATGCCGGTGGGCACTGCCGGCACGGTAAAGGCCTGCCACATACGCGACGTGCGCGACGAGGTGAAGGCCCAAATCATCTTGGGTAACACCTATCACCTTTATCTGCGTCCAGGATTGGAAGTCTTGGAGGCCGCCGGTGGCCTGCACAAGTTCAACGGCTGGGACCGCCCGATTTTGACCGACAGCGGTGGTTTTCAGGTGTTTTCGCTCACGGGCATCCGCAAGATGAAGGAAGAGGGCGTCACTTTCCAGTCGCATATCGACGGCTCGCGCCACCTGTTCACGCCCGAAAACGTGATGGACATCCAGCGCAGCATCGGGGCCGACATCATGATGGCTTTCGATGAGTGCACACCCGGCACCGCCGACTACCAATATGCCAAGCCCTCGATGGAACGCACCCACCGCTGGCTCGACCGCTGCATCGACCGGTTCAAAGCCACCGAGCCGAAGTATGGCTACGAGCAGGCACTGTTTCCCATCGTGCAGGGCTGCGTCTACCGCGACCTCCGCGAACAGTCGGCGGAATACATTGCATCAAAGAATGCCGTAGGCAACGCCATCGGTGGATTGGCCGTTGGCGAGCCTACCGAGACGATGTATGAGATGATCGAACTGGTGAATGCCATCCTGCCCAAGGACAAGCCTCGCTACCTGATGGGAGTGGGCACACCGGCCAATATCTTGGAAGGCATCTCGCGCGGCGTCGACATGTTCGACTGCGTGATGCCCACCCGCAACGGACGCAACGGCATGATCTTCACCTCTGAAGGCATCATCAACCTGAAGAACGAGAAGTGGAAGATGGACTTCTCGCCCGTCGACCCCAACGGCGAAACTTTCGTCGACACACAATATACGAGGGCTTATCTGCGTCATCTTTTCGTCGCTGGCGAGATTCTCGGCCCCATGATTGCCAGCCTCCACAACATCGGGTTCTACCTTTGGCTGGTGCGCGAGGCCCGCAAGCACATCATCGGCGGCGACTTCGCCGAATGGCGCGACGTGATGCTCCAAAAAGTGACGAGACGACTATGAGTCTTGTAGGGTCCCTGAGCTTGTCGAAGGGCCTAAGTCCCGCGTCTCGCGTCAAAATACACACAAAATGAGAAAAATAGACGCATATATCTTCAAGAAATACATCGGGACGTTCTTCTTCGCCATCTCGATGCTGATTTTGGTCGTCATCATTTTCGACGTGTCCGAAAACATCGACAGTTTCCTGAAGCACAACGCACCGTGGCAAAGGGTGGTGGTCGACTATTACATCATGTCCATACCTTATTATATCAACCTCTTCATCCACCTGTTCGCCTTCATCGCGGTGGTGTTTTTCACCTCAAAGACGGCGGCACGCACCGAAATTGTGGCCATACTGAGCAGCGGCATCAGCTTTTGGCGTTTCCTCGTGCCCTACATGATGGCAGCCATAACCATTGCAGTGATGTCGCTTTATTTCGGCAACTTCTTGATACCCAAGACCAACGAGATTCGACGGCAGTTCAAGGACGAGTATATGGAGAAGCTGAGCCAAAGCGCGGGCCGCAATGTGCATGTCCAGATTGGCAAGGACGAGTTTGTGTATGTGGAGAGCTACAACATCGCGAAGGAGAACGGCTACAAGTTCTCGTGGGAGAAATATGATGACAATGAACTGAAATTCAAGGTGATGTCGGACATTATCTATCACGACACCTTAGGCCCAAACAGCTGGCTGATCGACCCGTATGCCATCCGTTACATTGACGGGACGGAGGAATCGTTGATGAAAGGCCGCAACCTCGACACGGTTTTCAACCTCTATCCAACCGACCTTTACAAGATGAAGGAGGACTTCGAGGAGATGAATTTCTTTGAGTTACAGGAACATATCGACAAAATGAAGGAGAAAGGCTCGGAGGGCGTGAAAGCCTATCAAGTGGAAATGCACACCCGTATGTCGGCACCGGCTGCCGTCCTCATCCTGACACTCATCGGCGCAGCCCTTTCGAGCCGCAAGGTGAGGGGCGGCATTGGTATGCACCTCGGCATCGGCATCACCATCGCCTTCGCCTACATCCTTTTCATGCAGGTTTCCAAGTCGTTCGCCATCTCGGGCAGCCTCTCGCCCTTCCTCGCCGCCTGGATTCCCAACTTCATTTTCTGCATCTTGGGCATATATCTTCTGAAGAAGGCTCCAAAATGATTGGTTTTCAGCGAATTGTTATTTTTCCGCAAAAAAATGGACTTCTTTTGCCGACTTTTCCTTATTTTAGCAACTTCTTATCATCCTAAAAAAAGAGTATTATGCACATCGCAGTAGCAGGCAACATCGGCTCGGGCAAAACGACCCTCACGGGGCTGTTGGCCAAGCACTTCAACTGGAAGCCTCATTATGAGGAAGTTGAACACAACCCTTACCTCGACAGCTTCTATGAGGACATGCAACGCTGGTCGTTCAACATCCAGATTTTCTTCCTCAACAGC
>CAMKAR010000098.1 GCA_946410535.1 uncultured Bacteroidales bacterium | reverse complement strand
CAGCTGGGTGAGGTCGATGGGGAAGCCGAAGGTGTCGAACAGCTCGAAGGCGAAATTGCCGTCGATGTCCTGGCCTTGGTGTTGCTCCACATAGCCCTCAAAACGCTTGATGCCTTGGGCCAAGGTGCGCAGGAACGAGGCTTCTTCCTCGCGGATGACTTTGCTGACGAGTTCTTGCTGCTTCTTGATTTCGGGATAGTTGTGTTCCATCTGGCTGACGAGGATGGGCAGCAAGTTGCACACAAACGGCTCCTCGAAGCCGAGGAAGGTGAAACCGTAGCGCACGGCGCGACGCAGCACGCGGCGAATGACGTAACCGGCGCCGTTGTTCGACGGCAGTTGCCCGTCGGCGATGGCGAAGCTGACGGCACGCAGGTGGTCGGCGATGACGCGCATGGCCACGTCGGTCTTCTCGGCCTTGCCGTATTCGATGCCAGACATCTTGGCGATTTCTTGGATGATGGGCTGGAACACGTCGGTGTCGTAGTTCGAGGTCTTGCCTTGCAGCACGCGCACGAGGCGTTCAAAACCCATACCCGTGTCGACGTGCTTGGCGGGGAGTTCCACCAAATGGCCGTCGGCCATGCGGTTGTATTGCATGAACACAAGGTTCCAAATCTCAATCACTTGCGGGTCGTCCTTGTTGACGAGGTCGCGGCCAGCGATTTGCTTTCGGGCTTCCTCGTCGCGCAGGTCGATGTGGATTTCGGAGCAGGGACCGCAGGGACCAGTCTCGCCCATTTCCCAGAAGTTGTCCTTCTTGTTGCCGTAGATGATGCGGTCTTCGCTGACATGTTCCTTCCAATAGTTATATGCCTCCATGTCAGCGGCTTGTCCGTCCTTTTCGTCGCCGCCAAAGACGGTCACATAGAGCCTGTCCTTGTCGATTTTCACCACTTCGGTGAGGTATTCCCAAGCGTAGGCGATAGCTTCTTTCTTGAAATAGTCGCCAAACGACCAGTTGCCCAACATCTCAAACATGGTGTGGTGGTAGGTGTCGTGGCCCACTTCCTCAAGGTCGTTGTGTTTTCCCGAAACTCGGAGGCATTTCTGCGTGTCGGCGGCGCGGTTCCACTTGGCGGGTTGGTTGCCCAAAAAGATGTCCTTGAATTGGTTCATGCCAGCGTTGGTGAACATCAATGTCGGGTCGTTCTTGACGACGATGGGTGCCGAGGGCACAATCTCATGCCCTTTGGAACGGAAGAAGTCCAAAAAGCTATTTCTAATCTCGTATGCGTTCATTTATAGTGAGTTATATTATTTTACCTCGAAAAAAGCTTCAAAAAAGCGTGCAAATTTACGCTATTTATTCTATTTTTGCGCAATAGAATTTGATTTGGTGCGTTATTTATGGCTCAATCAAGAAGATAATGGCCCGACAAAAACACTACATATTCAACCAGTTGACGCAGAATTTCGAGGTGCTTGAAACACCGAGGTCGAAGAAGGTGTTGCGCTATACACTGATCATGCTTGCCGTTTTGGGTATCGCGTTCCTGTTTGCCGTGCTGCTGTTCACTTTCTTCAAGTCGCCGAAAGAGAAGAGCCAGGCGCGAGAATTGGAGTTCATGAAGCTGCAATACGAGATTTTGAACGACCGTTTGGACGACATCGAGGTGCTGATGACCGACATGGAGCAGCGCGACAACAACTTGTATCGCATGATGTTTGAGGCCGACCCCATCCCCAATTCGGTGCGCCGTTCGGGGTTCGCCGATGCCGACCGTTATGCCGGATTGTATGGTTACATGAATTCCAACTTGGTGGTGAGTGCGGCACGGAAGATGGATGTCATCGCCAGCCAGCTCTACAACCAGTCTGTTTCATACGACACTTTGTTCGCTTTGGCCCGCAACAAGTCCGACATGTTGGCGCACATCCCAGCTATCTTCCCGCTGAAGGAAACCGAAATCAAGTATATCTCCTCATACTTCGGCTACCGTCCCGACCCCATCTATAAGATTTCCAAGTTCCACAGTGGCATCGACTTCTCGGCTTCGCTCAACACTGAGGCCTATGCCACTGGCGACGGCGTGGTGTGCGATGTCGAGAAAGGACATTGGGGCTACGGCAACATGGTGACCATCGACCACGGATTTGGCTATAAGACGCGTTATGCCCACCTTCAAAAAGCGCTAGTCCGCAGGGGACAGAAGGTGAAACGCGGGCAACGCATAGGCCTCGTCGGCAGCACGGGCAAGGCTACTGGAGTCCACCTGCATTACGAAGTGCTGAAAAACGATGTGCAAATAGACCCCATCAACTTCTTTTACAACGACTTGACCCCTGACGAGTATGAGCAAATCTTGCAGCAATCGACATTACCCACGCAAACGATGGATTAACTATGGAAGAGAAAACCCTTAGCAAATACTACTACTCAATCGGCGAAGTGGCCGACATGTTCGGCGTCAGCACCTCGATGATTCGTTATTGGGAAAAGGAGTTTGATGTGTTGCGTCCGCGAAAAAGCAAGAAAGGCAACCGCCTCTTCACCGAGCGCGATGTGCGCTATGTGCATGTCATCTATCAGCTGCTCAAGGTGAAAGGCTACACTTTGGCAGGTGCCAAACAAGCTCTAAAGGAACGCTTCAGCGACTACGAGGAACGCATCATCCTCCTCGAAACGCTCGACAAGACTCGCAGTTTCCTCCTCGATTTGGACAAGGCTTTGGCCGAAAAACAAAAGGGAACCCCGAAGGGGTGATAGCATAGTAGGCAGGTGGTGTAAACCCCAGCCGAGAAAAATGCCGAAACGCGTATCATGTAACTCCGAAGGGGTGACAGAACATCACTCCTCCAACAAGTTCCTGGCTTTCAAATAAACCCTCCATTTCTCCAGCACCTGCGTCATGTCGTCGGGCAATTCCGAGGTGAACATCATCTGTTTGCCCGTGGTGGGATGCACAAAGCCCAATTCCTTGGCATGAAGGGCGTGGCGCGGCATGATCTTGAAGCAGTTGTCGATGAATTGCTTGTATTTCGAGAAGGTGGTTCCTTTCAAAATCACGTCGCCGCCATACATGGCATCGTTGAACAAAGGATGGCCGATGTATTGCGAGTGCACACGGATTTGGTGGGTGCGGCCAGTCTCAAGGCGGTATTCGTTAAGCGTCACATAACCAAAGCGCTCCAATACTTTCCAATGTGTGATGGCGTCTTTGCCGTAGTCGCCGTTGGGGTAGACGGTCATCTTGCGGCGGTCGTTCACACTGCGCCCGATGTTACCTTCGATGGTACCTTCTTCTTCTTCGAAATCGCCCCACACCAAGGCATAGTAGCGACGATGTATGGTGTGCTCGAAGAACTGGTGGGCCAACACGGCTTGTGCGGCCTCGTTTTTGGCCACGATCATCAGTCCCGTGGTGTCTTTGTCGATGCGGTGCACCAAGTAGCCAAAGCGGTTCTCGATGTTCTGGTGGGTCTGCTCGAAGTGGTAGGCCAAGCCGTGAAGCAGTGTATGCTCGAAGTTGCCGTGGCCTGGGTGTACCACCAAGCCCGCCTGCTTGTTGATGATGATGACATCGTCGTCTTCGTAGACGATGTTGAGCGGGATGTATTCCGGCTTGATGTCGGCATCGCGTGGCGGATAGGTGAACACGATGGAAATGGTGTCGCCGGGCTTTACCTTGTAGTTTTGCTTGACAGCCTTTTCGTTCACCAAGATGTTTCCTGCCTTGGCCGCATTTTGCACGCGGTTGCGCGAGATGTTGGAAAGGTGGTTGGTCAGGTAGGTGTCGATGCGCTCAGGCTGTTGGCCCGGGTCCACCGTTATGCGGATGTGTTCGTAGAGTTCGCTGCCTTCCTCGGCCTGTTCGTTGTCGATGATTTCGTTGAGGTCGTCGTTCATTTTTCGATGATGAATTTTTGGTTGATGACTTGCCCTTCGGCAGTGATGACTTGGATGAAATAAAGTCCGTTGCTGAGGTGACTGACGGCTATTTCTTGTTGATAATCTGAATGATATATCTTTCTCCCCATGAGGTCGAAGATGCAGAGCTGTCCGCCCGCAAAGTCGCTTTCCATGTGCAATGTGGTGCTGGCAGGATTGGGGTAGAGGCGCAGTTTGGTGTCGCTTTCGTGCTCATCGAGGCCGATGTAGTAATTGGCTCCCACCACGGGTCGTATCATCAGCGAGCCGCGTGCGTTGCTGGGTTGCCACGAGCCGTTGGTGTTGACGAAGTTGAAGCGGCTGTTGTCGATGGAGGCGTCAAGGCCGATGTTGATGAGGCTGCTGTTGCTTTGCTCGATGCCGATGTAGAAAGCGTTGGCAGTGGTCACGGTCTTGTCGAATTTGTAGTAGGTGAAGCGGTAGGCCTGCTCTTGCCATTGCGGGCGTTGGCTGCTGAGGCGGTAGATTTCTTCGCCAGGCTTGCCGTTTTCGTCTTTCCACACCACGATGTCGAAGTATTTGTCGTTGGCATCATTAAGTGTGTGGTTGAAAAGGAGTTGCACGCCTTGAATGGTGTCGTAGTCGCTGATGTCGAACCTAACGGCAAACTTGCCTCCAGCATTGCTGACGCCATAGCCCAACTCAGGGATGCCATCGTCATAGGCATAGTAGTTGTACATGCCGATGCGATACACCATCGAGTCGGCCAATGGCGGGTTGCTCGTCGAGTCATAGACGTAATGGCTGATTTGGAACGAAACGGAGTCGTGCCACATGTCGAGCGCAAACAGCTCCCCGACGAAGGGGCAGGCGGGCGATTCGCCGCCATATTCAGGGCATGCAAGGAACCCCGACTCGCGGTAGGGATGGATGTTGACGGGATCTAAATGGCGCTCGTAGCGTTGGTTGCCCCCGATTTGTTGCACCTTATAATAATAGGTGGCTTCGTGGTCGATGCCGTCCAAGTTGGCAATGTCGAGTTCCAGACTCTCGCGCATGGCCGAGTTGGGGTTGACGCGATATTGGCGATAGGGGATGGACTGGTAGCGGTTGAAGAACGAAGGCCGTTGCCCCGAGAAGGTCAGCATTGGGTAGTCGGTGTCGTCAATCGTCCGGTTGATGTTGAGGTAGACAAAGTCGATGCTCCAGTTGTCCTCGTTGCTGCGGTTGGCTGGCAACGACGCGTTGACGATGCTGGCGTAGTTGTAGAAACGGAAATAGAAGTCGTCGCGGAAATATTTCGTGTCGCGGATGGGAATCATCACTTGTTCGAAATACCGGCCTCCGTTGTGGAGCATGAAGCTGTCCAACGGCTGTCCGGGCACGCTCCAGATGTGGTACCATGTGGTGTCGGCCACGGTGGTGAAGACCGAGTCGCAAGGAATGGCTATCTCGCCTTGGGTGGTTGGGGTCAAGGTGTCGGTGACGATGGCGAAGAGGCCTGGTTGGCAGCCCATCATTGACCATACTGTGTCGCCAGGAAACAGTGTGTCGACTTGCATCTCAAAGAAGATGTCGGCAATCGAAACGTTTTGGTAGTCAAGGAAAAGGAACTCTTGTCGCATGGTCGTCATGCCAAATTCGAGCACGAGTGAATCCTGCTCCTCGGGGGCGTTTCCGTTGCCTTGGGGCTGGTAGTAGAAACTCAGATACACCGAGTCGGCAGGGGTGAGGGCCCGTGGCTCAGGGTCCATGATGGAGTCTAATCGGATGCGTGCCGAGGTGAGGTATTCGGCCACGAAAGCGTTGCTGATGGCATAGCTGTACACCCTGCCGTTGGCGTCAAGCACGTCGAAGGTGGCACCGTTGCGGTTGGGCGGACAGAGCGGAAAACCGTCGTTCACCATCACGTTGTTGTCGGTCCATTTCGTCGAGTCGGGATAGAGGTTGGCGCTGCTGAAGTCGTCGAAGAAGGGCAGGAAATGTGTGGGGGCCTCACGGCTTCTTGCCGGCGCCTTCTCCGTACCTGTACGGAATTGGGTGAGTATCTCTTGCGCTGTAGCTTGGCTCGCTATGAGGCCCAAGGCCAAAGCCAAGGCGAATGCCTTAAAATTCGTCTTCATATTCATAGTCGGTGGTCTCTATGGTTTCTGTAACTGTGTCTATCTTAATGGTTTGCGGAATGTTGGTCAACGAGTCTTCGTGCAGTAGCTCCTTCATCTCTTTCTTGAAGTCCATGGTGCGGCTCGAATGGTACCAAACGTCGACGTAGGTGCCGGCTTTCACCGATTCAGAGCTGGGACCGGGACTCATGCGCCTGATGCACATGTATTGCAGGCTGTCGCGGTCCTCCCAGCTTTCCTTGCCAAGGTTGAGGCTGGCCAGGTTGAGCAGGCGCTTGGCTTCTTCAGCCGACTTGCCGATGAGGTTGGGGACTTTCACGTTGCTCTTGTCGTCGCCAATGCCAACGCTGAGCACGATCTTGCTGCCTTTCACCAACTCGGTGCCTTCGGCGATGGGCTGTCCTTGGTAGTATTGCTCGACGACGTTGTTCTTGTACGAGTAGTTGACGTAATCCAAATGGTCGACCTCCAAGCCGCTCGATTCAAGCCTGCCGATGGCCTCGCGCAGCGAAATGCCTTTCAGGTTGGGCATGGAGGTCTTTTCGGGCGTCACGGCCACGATGATGGCGTAAACGTTTCTCCCTTTCTTGATCTTTGAGCCAGGCAAAGGGTCCTGCTGGTAGATGCTTCCAGGCTGCTGCCCCTTCGGATAAACGCTGTCGATGAGGATGAAATGGAAGTCTTTCGCGTATTCGTGCTTCACCTCGCGGTAGTCTTGACCCACAAAATCGGGCATGGTGTAGACCTTGTCGTGGCGCGTGTATTTATCTAACATCCTGAATGTTATCCAAATCAAGACGACACATAGCCCCAATATGATGAGCAAGTTGAGATAAAATTTCTTCTCCTTGAGAAAGTGTAGACGTCCCATATTTCTATTTTTACTATTTTAGCCGTGTTTTTACAACTCAATTTCGAGTGCTTTTATTGTTATGAAGTTTAAACCGACAAAATTACAAAAAATATGAAAAACGTGGCAATTATTTGTGGCGGAGATTCGGGTGAGTTCGAAATTTCTGTCAAAAGCGCTCAAGTGGTGAAGCAAAACCTCAACCCTGAGCTATATAATTCGAAGATTATCGTCGTGTCAAAAAAAGGATGGTATGGGCTTCTGAAAGATGGTACCCGAGTGGATGTCGACAAGAACGACTTCTCCATTTCGGTGGGCGGACACAGGACGAAATTCGATGTGGCCTTCAATGCGGTGCACGGCGAGCCGGGCGAGAACGGTCCGCTTTCGGGCTATCTTGAATTGTTGGGCATTCCTTGCACTTCATCTCCTTTGACCACATGTGCACTCACGTTCCACAAGGATTTTTGCAAGCGCATCGTGGCCTCGTATGGCGTCAAGGTGGCACCGTCAGTGCTTATCAACGAAGGTGAGAAATACGATGCCGATGCCATCATCAAGAAACTGGGGCTGCCGTTGTTTGTCAAGCCGACTTGCAACGGCTCCAGCGTGGGCGTGACCAAAGTGAAGACGGTGGAAGAACTTGGACCTGCCATTTTTACGGCACGTGCCGCTGGCCGTCAGATCATGTGCGAGAAGTTCGTCAATGGACGCGAGTTCGGCTGCGGCGCCATGGACTATAAGGGTAAGATGATGGTCTTT
>CAMKAR010000097.1 GCA_946410535.1 uncultured Bacteroidales bacterium | reverse complement strand
CAGCGCCTCATCGACTTCTTCAACAACGACGTGCTGCCCGTGGTCTACAACCAAGGCTCGCTCGGTGCATCCGGCGACTTGGCACCTTTGGCCAACCTCATGCTGCCTCTGCTCGGTTTGGGCGAAGTGCATTATGAAGGCAAGATCGTTCCCGCTCAACAAGTCCTCGACAAGTTCGGTTGGGAGCCCATCACCTTACAATCGAAAGAAGGATTGGCTTTGCTCAACGGCACACAATTCATGAGCAGCTATGGCACTTACGTTCTGCTGAAAGCCTTCCGTCTTAGTTACTTGGCCGACCTCATCGGCACCGTTTCTCTGGAAGCCTTCGACGGTCGCATCGAGCCTTTCTTCGACCAAGTGCACCAAATCCGTCACCACAACGGACAAATCGTCACCGCCAAGCGTGTGCGTGAGTTCACGAAAGGCAGCGAGCTGATTGTCAGGGAGAAGAAACATGTTCAAGACCCCTACTCGTTCCGTTGCATGCCGCAGGTGCATGGTGCCTCGAAGGATGCCATCGACTATGTGGCCTCCGTCTTCAGCGAGGAAATCAACGCCGTCACCGACAACCCGACCATCTTCCCCGACGACGACTTGGTCATCAGCGCGGGCAACTTCCACGGTCAGCCTTTGGCCATCACTTTGGACTTCTTGGCCATCGCCATGGCTGAGTTGGGCAACATCAGCGAGCGTCGTATCTATCAGTTGATTAGCGGCAAGCGCGACCTGCCGTCGTTCCTCGTTGCCGAGCCCGGACTGAACAGCGGCTTCATGATCCCGCAATATGCAGCCGCCAGCATCGTCAGCCAGAGCAAGCAACTCTGCACACCCGCCTCGGTCGACAGCATCGAGTCGTCGCAAGGACAGGAAGACCACGTCAGCATGGGTGCCAACGCCGCCACCAAGGCCTTGCGCGTGGCCGAAAACCTTGAGCGCGTTCTTGCCATCGAGCTGTTCAACGCTTCGCAGGCTTTGGAGTTCCGCCGTCCGCTGAAGTCATCGCCCTGCATCGAGCAATTTGTGGCTGAATACCGCAAACACGTTGAATTTGTGCGCGTCGACAAGGTGATGTACACCGAGATCGCCAAGAGCGTGCAGTTCGTGAAGGACTACCCGCTGGATTTTGATGTTTTAAAGAACGAATAATTACTAGGTTGTAGGGCTGTCGTATTACGGCAGCCGCATTATCCGAGCGGCTGCCCCAATGTGGCAGCCCTACACAATTGCCACAATGTGACAGCCCTACAAGCTAAACAAAAAAAATGGAGACCACCAACGCTACACAGCAACCCAAGCGCCCCCTGGGGATGACCATCCTTCTTGTGATGTCGTTCCTCAACGCCGTCCTCAACATCTTCAGTTCCATCATCATGTTTGTCGGTACGCCAATGATTGCCGAGATGGTGAAGACAGGTCAATTGGAGGAAACGATGGCGCCTTTTTTGGCCACGGCCAACGAAGAAATGCGAACCGCCATGATGGATTCCATGACCGCCTTGGCCAACATCAAGCCGGTCTACTATCTTCTTATGTTGGTTTTGTTCGTGGTCTCACTGATTGGTGTTGTCAAAATGCTGAAACTCAACAAACCAGGCCTTCATTTCTATGCCATTTCGCAAATCCTGATGCTCATCGTGGCTTCCATCTACAAATACCCTTTGATGCAGCCGTCACCCTTCATGACCGACTTGCTACTCACCTGCATGTTCATTGCCGTCTACTACCTGTATTTCAAGCGGATGGAGATGGAAAACATGAAAAACACCCCCAACACCCTTGAAGAATGAAAGAGCGCGAAGGAAAGATTTTCAACCTGAAACCAGAGTTGACCCTGGCGATGAAGTTAGCGGCCACTTTTGCCATCACTTACTATGGCTTGATGCTTGTGTATGAAATCTTTACCTTGGTTTACAGCCGCTATTTCATCGACTCCTATTATTTCAACAACGGTGATTTGGCCCAAGGCAAAAAAGAGCTTTGGATACAAATCATCCAACTTGCATTATCCACAATATTGGTTTTCAGCCTGATACAAATCTTCAGAAAGAAAGTGCACGGCAAAGCCATATTCTTGACAGCGTCATTGGCATTAATTGTCTTCCAGTTGATGGTCACAGGGCCTGTGCCTATGGTAAAATACATCCTTGAGGTTTTGCTTGTGCTTATCATCGCGCCAATCCGAGTGAAGAAAAAACTCAAACTGAAAGGCGGGAAGCTACAATTAGAACCCGTGGAAAACGCTGTAAACCAAGCAGAAGAAAATGCCGAGGCTAACGAAGCATCATCGCAGCCCGACGCACAGCCCTGACGAAGATTTCCACTTCCTCCAAAGTATTATACAACGCAAACGAAGCCCTCACCGTGCCCGGAATGCCAAAGCGCGTCATCACTGGCTCTGCGCAATGGTGACCCGTGCGCACAGCCACTCCCATCTTGTCGATAATCGTACCTAAATCGTAAGGATGAATGCCTTCGATGACAAACGAAACCAAACCACTCCTATGCTCCGCCTCACCAATAAAGCGGATGCCTTCAATCTCTGAAAGTTGTTGGATAGCCGTTTGCAGAAGTTGGGCTTCGTGTTGCTCAACTTCTTTCCTATCAAGACCTTGCAAAAACTGAATTGCAGTCTCCAAGCCTAAGGCCGCACCCACGTTAGGCGTGCCTGCCTCGAACTTATAGGGCAACACGTTGAAAGTCGTCTTCTCGAAACTCACCGTGTCGACCATCTCGCCGCCAAACTGGTAGGGCGGCAACTTCTCAAGCCATTCGGCCTTGCCATACAAACCACCAATACCCATCGGAGCATACATCTTGTGCCCCGAAAACACAAAGAAATCGCAGTCAAGATCTTGAACGTCAATGGGATGGTGGGCAATTGACTGGGCACCGTCAACGACAACGGGAATGCCGTATTCATGCGCCATTTTCACCATCTGCTTCACTGGATTGATGGTTCCCAACACATTGGAAATGTGGGCAATGGAAACCACCATTGGCTGCTCTTTGAGCAATTCCTCGTATCGGTTCAAGTCCAAAACGCCTTTGTCGTCCATTGGGACGACAAACAACTGACCGTCATGCCTTTGCACCATCTGCTGCCACGGCACAAGGTTGGAGTGGTGCTCCATAGCAGTGATTAGGACTTTGGGGGGAAAGTTGGGTTTGACTCCCCCCTGCCCCCCTCTGAGAGGGGGAAGGGTGAGAAGCATGTGCTCAAACGAAGTCGCCAAGAGGTTCAGCGATTCTGTGGTGCCTCGGGTGAAAACGATTTCCCTCGCTTCCTTGGCATGGATGAAATCAGCCACGGTTTGGCGAGCGTGTTCGTAGGCCTCGGTCGCCTTCTGGCTCAGGTAATGTACTCCACGGTGAATGTTGCAGTTCTCGTGCAGGTAGTAGTCGCGCTCGCGCTCGATGACACACAAAGGCTTCTGCGTGGTGGCCGCATTGTCGAAATACACCAACGGCTTGCCATAAACCTGCTGGTCGAGGACGGGGAACTGGTTTCTTATTTCTGTTATATCCATCATTTTTCTTTTCTAACAAAACATACAAAACCATCAAAACCGCCATTTCTTTTGAGCATTGCAACGGCTGCCAACCGGCTCGCTGTTGCCTCTCCGCCTACGGCGGCCAAAAGCCTCATGGAATCTTCGGGCATCCGTATGGATGCGTTGGGGAAGCGAGCCAGTTGGACGCTTCCCTTCTTGCAACAAGGTTTTGTGAGTTTTGCCGGTTTTGTTCCATTAAATCTTCGAATAATCAATATCAAAATTATATTCCTTCGGATGACTGCAACGCAACACGCAGTTCTCGCAGCTCGACAGCTCACCGCGCAGGCGACGTTTGATCATGTCATCGATGTGTTCGTGCAGCATCTCGTTGCCGATATGGTTGCTCACCTCGGCGGCAAAGGCGTACATCAACAATATCCTTGCGTTAGCTTTGCTGATGCCGCGCTGACGCATGTAGAACATCGCTTCTTGGTCAAGTTGGCCTGTAGATGTGCCATGCGAGCACTTCACGTCGTCGGCATAAATCTCAAGGAACGGCTGGCTATTGATTTTGGCCGTAGGCGTCAGGATGATATTGCTATTGTTTTGATGCGCATCGGTCTTTTGTGCGTCCTTGGCCACATACACATGGCCGTTGAAAATGCCCGTGGCCTCGTCGTCCAAAACGCCTTTGAACTTCTCGTTGCTTTTGCAATGCGGCACGTTGTGGTTCACCTTCAGATAGTTCTCCACATGCTGTTTCTTGTCGATGAGATAAAGTCCATACACTTGGGTATCAGCGCCTTCACCGTCCAAATCAATGTGATAGGTATTGCGCACATCGCCGCCATTGAAGGTGATGACCACAATCTTCAAGCGGCTGTCGGCCATCTGCCTGACCTTGAATTCGCGTTGGATGGAAGCCTCGTTGCTGATGTTTTGAAGCACATACAACTCAAGACTCGCGTTCTCGTTGAGGATGATTTCGGCCACCTTCGGCTCAGACGAAAGATGTGCATCATCATCATACTCAATGATTTCGCGACTTTGGTTGGCAGCTATGATAAGTTGGTTATCCATAGTCAAAGTTCCTTAATCCATTCGTAGCCTTTTTCTTCGAGTTCGAGGGCGAGGTTCTTGCCGCCCGTCTTGACGATGCGCCCGTCGTACATCACATGGACGAAGTCGGGGACGATGTAGTCGAGCAAACGCTGGTAGTGCGTGATGACCACGAAGGCGTTCTCAGCGTTGTGCAACTGGTTAACGCCGTGAGCCACAATGCGTAAGGCATCAATATCCAAGCCCGAGTCGGTCTCGTCGAGGATGGCGAGGCTCGGCTCAAGCATGGCCATTTGGAAGATCTCGTTCTTCTTCTTCTCGCCACCACTGTAGCCCACGTTGACGAAACGGTTTTGCAGCTTCTCGGTGATTTCCACCATGGCCTGCTTCTCCTTCATCAACTTCATGAACTCGATGGTGCTCATGGGCGGAAGTCCTTGATACTCACGCTTCGAGTTGACGGCGGTGCGCATGAAGTTCTGTATGCTCACGCCAGGGATCTCGACGGGATACTGGAAACTGAGGAATATGCCCTCGTTGGCGCGGTCTTCGGGCGACATTCCGACGATGTTCTTGCCCTTATACCAGATTTCGCCTTCGGTGATTTCGTACCCATCGCGCCCCGTGATGGCCGCTGCAAGGGTGCTTTTACCGGTTCCGTTGGGTCCCATGATGGCGTGCACTTCGCCAGCGTTGACACCCAGATTCAATCCTTTCAGGATTTCCTTGCCTCCGATGGAGACGTGTAGATTTTTGATATTCAGTAGCATAGTTTATTATTTTTCTTGTTTCTTGCTTGCTGCCGTAGGTCGCGACCTACGGTTAATAAAGTATCGTCCCTTCGGGACGAGGTTTAGCCGACGCTGCCTTCCAGCGTAATCGACAATAATTTTTGCGCCTCAACTGCAAATTCCATGGGAAGTTTGTTGAGTACATCTTTGGCGTAGCCGTTGACTATCAGACCGATGGCCTTTTCTGTCGGGATGCCGCGTTGCTGGCAGTAGAAGAGCTGGTCCTCGGAGATTTTCGAGGTGGTGGCTTCGTGTTCAAGGATGCTGCTGTCGTTGCCGCACTCGACGTAAGGCCATGTGTGGGCACCGCATTGGTCACCTAATAATAAGGAGTCGCATTGCGAATAGTTGCGGGCATTTTCAGCTTTGGCGGCTACCCTTACCAAGCCACGATAACCGTTCTGGCTGTGACCTGCAGAGATACCCTTCGAGATGATGGTGCTTCGGGTGTTTTTGCCCAAGTGGATCATCTTCGTGCCCGTATCGGCTTGTTGGTAGTTGTTGGTCACGGCAACGGAGTAGAACTCACCCACCGAGTTGTCGCCCAGCAGCACACAGCCCGGATATTTCCACGTGATGGCCGAACCCGTCTCGACCTGCGTCCAAGAGATCTTGGAGCGGTCGCCGCGACAAAGACCGCGCTTGGTGACGAGGTTGTAAACACCACCTTTGCCGTCCTTATCGCCAGGATACCAGTTTTGCACGGTGGAATATTTCACCTCGGCATCGGTCTCGGCAATGATTTCGACGATGGCGGCATGAAGCTGGTTTTCGTCGCGTTGCGGAGCCGTGCAGCCTTCCATGTAGCTCACATACGCACCTTCGTCGGCCACGATGAGCGTGCGTTCAAACTGACCCGTGTTGGCCGCGTTGATGCGGAAATAAGTCGACAATTCCAACGGGCAACGCACGCCTTTCGGGATGTAGCAGAACGAGCCATCGCTGAAGACCGCCGAGTTCAAGGCGGCAAAGAAATTGTCGGTGTAAGGCACCACCTTGCCGAGGTATTTCTTCACCAAGTCGGGGTGTTGCTTCACCGCCTCGCTGAACGACATGAAGATGACGCCGTGCTTCGAGAGCGTCTCTTGGAAGGTCGTCTTCACCGAGGTGGAGTCCATCACCGCATCAACGGCCACGCCTGAGAGTTTCTTCTGCTCATCTAAAGAGATGCCGAGTTTGTCGAAAGTAGCCAACAATTCGGGGTCCACCTCGTCGAGGCTTTGCTTTTCCTTGCGTTTTCGGGGTGCGGCGTAATAGATGATGTCTTGATAGTTGATTTCCGGGAGGTCGAGATGCGCCCAGTTGGGTTGCTTGAGCGTCAGCCAATGGCGGAATGCCTTCAGGCGGAACTCAAGCAGCCATTCGGGTTCTTCTTTCTTCTTGGAAATGAGGCGGATGATGTCCTCGTTCAAGCCTTTAGGCACAAAATCGGTCTCAATGTCGGTCACGAAGCCGTATTCGTACTCCTTGTTCGTGACTTCGCTGATGATATTTTCGTTCGGATGCTGATCCATGATTGACGGTATTTTGACTTAGGACTAAGGGCTTAAGACTTAGGGCTGTAACCTCCTCTCGCGTCTCGTGTCTCGAAGTCTCGTGTCTTATTAAGAATGATTTCAAATTAGGCCGCAAAGATAAAACATTCCTTTGATTCGGCGCGTATCATTTGACACAAAAATCACCATTAATTCATCACGAATTAGCATCAATTGATTTTATCGCGCCGTCTACCATGAGCGGGGATTGAAATCGCCTGATGACACAACTGATTAGTTGGCATCCCACACCAAACGGACACACATGCGAAGATTGCGGGATTTCAAGGGATGGTTAGAATTTAACAGCTACAAATTCTTGGCCCAATTGGTGGATTTGCTGTAACACCTGTTGCTCCCGTTCTTTGGAAGGTTTTTTGAAGCCATTGATATAATTGCGCAACAAGCCTGCGTTGATACCCGCTTTTTCCGCAAACCGTCCAACATTAATCTCAGGATGCGTCAGAAAGAAACGTTGCATTTCTGAAGGCTCCGCTTCATCGTAGGTAAAGCTCTCGAAGCTGACATCCACATCCAATTTCCGCCAATGTATCCCTATCGTGCTGATCTCATATTCACGGCGTTCCTCATCGGACGCATTTGCCAACTCCTTGTACCACAGCAACGACTGCCGATACGTCTTCCCGTCATCGCCCAAACCATACAGCCATTCTCCGTCAAACCATATTTTATTGATCCTCATCATCTTCCGGCTTAAATATTTCATACCATC
>CAMKAR010000096.1 GCA_946410535.1 uncultured Bacteroidales bacterium | reverse complement strand
TGAATCCACACCATGACCGGCTTCTTGCTGTCAGTGCAGCTGGTATTGCAATATACGTTCAGCACGAGGCAGTCCTCGCCGAACTCCGCCGTTCCCATCGAGTCGTTCAGAGGTCCAATAGGAACGTGGCCGGGCTTTGTCGCGTCGTACACGCCGTCATCGTCTGCGGCAGGAAGTGCCTTCTGCCAACGAAGTTTTCCCACAGGTTGAGTAGCGTAGGGGATGCCTTTCCAGATAATCAGCTCGTCTGTCTCCTTGCCGACGAAGGTTCCGTTGTTGCACTTGACAGCCAGCGACTTGTCGTAATTTCTGTCCTTAATCTGTTTGTTCGTGTTTTCTTGTGTCATTGTTTTTTGTATTTGATTATTGTGGTTTGTTTTGTCAAAATCCGCGCAAAAGTAATCATTTTTAAGGTTTCTCTGCCGCTTTCCCAATCAATTTCAAAGGAAATGCCTATTTTTGCCAACCCAAACAACTGCAAACTGAACAACTGACAACTGATAATTGAAAAACGATGGACGGCAAAAGACTAGAAAAAGTAAACCGACTGATACAAAAGGAATTGGGCGATATTTTCCAGAAGGAACTGAAGCCCAAAGTGCCCATGCTGATGATTACAGTGACGCATGTTCGAGTCACCTCCGACTTGGGCTATGCCAACGTCTACCTGAGCGTTTTCGGCGTCGACGACAAGAAAAAGGTGGTCGAGGAGGTGGGCCAAAACGGTAAGGCCATCCGTGGCTTGCTCGGCAACCGCGTGCGCCATCAGATGCGCGTGGTGCCTGAACTGCGTTTCTTCGAGGACGACTCGCTCGACTACATCGAAAACATCGACAACCTCTTGCATCCCGAAAGTTGAGACTTCCGCTCTTCATAGCAAACCGTTACCTGCTGGCCAAAAAGAGTCACAATCTCATTAATATCATCACTTGGATTTCCATTTTGGGTATTAGTGTGGGCTCGTTTGCGCTCATCGTGGTGCTCTCGGCTTTCAATGGCTTGGAGAAGGTGATTTCGTCGATGAACAACCGCCTCACGCCCGACCTGCAAATCGCGCCCGCAAAAGGCAAAACCATCGACCTGACGGCTTTCCCTTTGGGACAAATGCAAGGTATCCAAGGCGTTGAATATGTGATTCCGACGATTACCGAAGACGCGCTTTTTCGTGCCAACGACAAGCAACATATCGGGCAGGTGAAGGGTGTCGGCCTTGAATATCAAGACATTGGGAGATTCAATGAAATCATTTTTGGCGGTGGCGGTCTCCAACTTGCCGATGACGAAGAGCGTAGCTTCGCCGTGCCGGGGGCTGGCGTGGCGTGGTATCTCGGCATCAATGCCTACAACCCCTACGCGATGGTGCGCGTCTACGTGCCCAAACGCGGCAACGCTTCGCTGATGAGCCTCGAAAACAGCTTCAATTCCGACATCTTGACCGTGCGCAGCGTGTTCTCCACCGAGCAGGAACAGGATGAGAAATTGGTGCTCGTGCCTTTCGGCTGGCTCTCGGAACTGCTTGAATATGAGAGCAAAGCGAACAATGTGGAGTTGTTTCTCACGCCAAACGCGGATATTAATAAGGTGAAAAAGTCGGTGACGAACTTGATAGGGGAGGACTTCACCGTGAAAAACCAGCAGGAGCAGCAGGAAACGCTTTACCGCATCATGCGTTCCGAAAAATGGGCGGTCTATGTCATCCTCACTTTCATCCTGATTTTGGCCACGTTCAACGTGGTGGGTTCGCTCTCCATGCTGATGATCGACAAGCGCAAGGACACCGAAATCCTGAAGGCGATGGGCGCCGACAACCGATTGATTCACAAAATCTTCATGAACGAAGGCCTGCTGATTTCCGTGGCGGGTGGCATCATCGGGTTGCTGTTGGGCATCATCGTGGTGCTGCTGCAACAGAAGTTCGGTTTCGTGAAGTTTGGCATGGGAGGCGGCAATTATGTCGTGGAAGCCTATCCCGTCCTGTTGAAAATGAAAGATGTCTTGCTGATTTTCTCCACGATTTTGGTGGTGGGTTGCACCTCGGCTTTCCTTACGGTGCGCCACGCGATGCGCAAATCGGCAAATCAGAAATCAAGGTTGAACGACAGGTAGAATCGCGGTTTCTTGGCGATTTGTCCGTCTTGTATCCCCCAAGCCACATCCCCTCTGATGAAATAGCCTAAGATGCTGGTGCGCAGCCCGAAACCGATGCCGCCCACCAAGGGTTCTTTCATCTCCGTCACGGTGATGTCCAAGTTGCCGTCGCTGATGTGGGTGTTGTAGAGCGAGTTGCTTGGGTCGTAAGGGTTCCAGCCGGTCCAGGCGGTGCCGATGTCGCCGAAGGCCACAATCTGGAAGTCGCGGATGAATTTCAGGTTGATGGGCCGATTCATGAAATAGCTGAACACGGGGAAGCGCAGCTCGCTGTTCAGGACGACGAAGTTGTTGCCGTTGCGGATGTTTTGGCTGAAGCCGCGCATGTTGGTGGCAAGGGTCTGATAGGCAAAGTTTTGTGTGTAGTCGACTGGGGCGCCTTGGTCGAATCGGGCCAGAATCCAGTTGTCGACACCGCCCATGTAGTAGATGAGCTTTTGTTGCCCAAACGAGCTGCTGCCCGCGATGCGGTTGGCCCAGATGAAGTTGCGGCTGATGCGGGTGTAGTGGCGGTAGTCGAAGCCTACGACCACCATGTTGTTGGTGTTCAAGGCAATGCGTTGGTAGTATTCTGCAAACACCTTGCCTCGTGCCCCGACGCGAAGGTTGGTCCCGATTTTTTTCGAGTTGTCGTAAACGAGCTCTGCCCTCACTCCGCCCCAGTTCTCGTAGCGGTCCTTGTCGGCCAGGCTGTAGTCGTCGATGGCTAAGTTGACCTTATGGTCGAGGCGGTAGATGGCTGTGCCTCGCAAACTTAGTATCTCGCTGAAGGGATAGCTCAGCGTATAGAATGCCTCGTTGGTGAAGGTGCGGAAGTAGTAGCTCGAATAGTCGTCGGTCACATAACGGTGCAGCGTGATGCTTTTGTCGAGGCGCTTGCTGTAGTCGCTGAAACGCAGCATGTATTCGTTGTTGGTGAGGCTGGTGTTAAGCTTCACACCGAGTTCTATCTTGTAGTCTTCCATCAGGTCGTTCATCTTGGTGCCAAAGAAGATGTTGAAGCCCGAGTTGAGGTAGATGGGCGCAATGCCTCCCGTGAACGGCTGGTAGCTGTAGTTCATGTTGGTGAAGTCAATCTGGCTCATTAGCTGGTCGGCGAAGAGTTCCACATAGTAGTTGTTGGGCCGCTGGATGGTGTCTCTCTTTTGGGGTTTCTTTGGCCCCGTGGCCTCGCGTTGCGCTAACAATGCCGTGTCGGTCCCCAACGGTCCGTTGGCTTGCCGTTTGCGTCGCGAATAGCGGTAACTGCTCGAAAAACGGTGCTTCGAGACGGGGGCGGCCATCGTGTCTTTTTTCTTCTCGACGAGTTCGGCGATCAGGCGTTTTTGCGCGTATGGGCTCAATTGGCAGAGGTGCTCTTCGTGGCCGCGAAGGATGGGCGACATGAAGAATTTCTCGCCCTTTTGGTCGGCCATCAGCATCGCGGCTTTGTGGTCGCGGGGCTGGTAGCTGTAGTCGATGATATTGGCGGAATAGTCCGTAAGTTGCTCTTTCTTGCCGAAATAGTGGTAATGCACGATGGTGTCGATGTGGCTGATGGCACTGTCGAATCGGATTTGGTAGAGGTTGAAGTAGCCGCTCGTGTCGTTCAGGTAGAGCAGGCTGCCGTCTTTCAGCGGCTCTGGCAGGATGTTGTTCGAGTAGCGTTGTTGAGTCAGGTTTTGCAAAACCTCACCTTTATTAATATAGTTGAAAGCGTACAAGTCGAATTGCTTGTTCTGGAATCCGATTTTCTCGTCTGTCTTCAAGGTGTCGTTGTCGCGGTTCGAGCTGAACACGATTTGCCGGTCGTCGAAGCTGAACACGGGGTTGAGGTCGGTGCAGTAGTCGTTGGTGATTTGCTCCAATGTGTTCGAAAACAGGTTGTAGACGTAGATGTCGGGCTTGCCCATGCGGGTGGCGGCCAGCACGATCTTGCGGCTCTTATGGGCGTAAGAGAATGAACTTACCTTTTGGAAATCAAAAAGATATGTGCTTGCTTTCTTGCCCGAGTTGATGTCTAGGTTGTAGAGCTGGATTTTGCCCTTTTCTTCGAGAATGAAGGAGAGGATCTCTCCGTTGGGGTGCCACGCCAGGAGCGGAAACGAGGTGTCGACGTTTTCATCCGAGCGGTAGCCCGCGCTGAAGAGTTGCTGCCGTTTGCCGCTTTGCAGGTCTTCGAGCCAAAGCCGTATCTTGCCCTCGTCGTTGCTGACGTAGGCGATCATCTTTCCGTTGGGGCTGATGGTGGGCTGCGTGAAGGTGCGGTATTTCCTGTATCTCAGCTTCATCACGTCGGTGGGCAGGTTGACTAAGACGGTTTCATACCGAGCCTTGTAGAAATCGTACCATTCTTCAACCAAGTCGTTGTATTCCTTGCCGGTGACGTAGCGAAGGGCCTTCCTGACGTTTTGTGTGTTTTCGGCCAAGGTCAGGATGTCGTTGAACGACTTGCTGCCGTATTTCTCGTCGATGAAGTTCCAAAACGAATAACCGGCGATCCGTGCGTCATCATCGCGCAAATGGTTGATTTTTTTGTAGTTGCCCGATGTTATTCCGCGCTGCAGTTGTGCTTCCTTTTGGCAATCCCAGTTGCCGGCGATGTAGGCAACGAGGCCGTCCTGGAACCACTGTGGGATGTTGTAGCGATACGAACTGCGGATTTGCGACCCGATGCTGATGCCGTTCATCACTTGGTTGAAGAGCAGTCGCGCAATGCCTTCGCGGATTTGGGCTTCAAAGTGGGTGAAGTCGCCGTCGAAATAGAGGATGACTTTCGACCCGATAATCTTGGTGATGCCGCCCGTGTTGCCGTTTTCCTCTTCCTCAAGGTCGATGTTGCTCTGCTTGAAGTCGGCCTTGCTGTTGAACACGATAAACTGGATTTTCTTCCCGAAGCGGCTGTTGAGGCGTGTCTCAAGGCGCGGAATCTGGTCTTTGGCATAGGCTTGGGCATATTTGGCCAGGTCGTCACCGCCTTGGTAGAAATACACGTCGAAGTTGTCGTTCATGTAGTACGACCAATGGAAGTCGCCCCACTGCACGCGGTTCTTCCCGAAAGGCATGTTCATGCCGTTGTAGAACTGGGCATAGACCATCGGCGCCATTGCGAGGAGCAAGGCAAGCAGAAAGGCATATTTTGTTTTCGACTTCATTTCAACTTGAAATAGCGGACAAAGATAGGCAAATTCTTTATATTATTGTGGAAAATACCTTATCTTTGCCCCGAAAATCATGTGTTGCATGGTCCTGGAGCCTGTTATTAAGGCCGTCTTAAATCTTTAATTCTTTGAATCTTAAATCTTAAATCCCCTATATGCTTAAACTCGAATCCTTAGTCTTCAATCCTTTTGCGGAAAACACCTACGTCGTTTACGACAACGACACTCAAGAATGCGTCATCATCGACCCAGGTTGTGATACAGTCGGTGCCGAAAACCAACTCTTCGGCTTCATCGACAGCCATCGTCTAAAACCTATTTTGGCCATCAATACGCACGGCCATCTCGACCATATCATCGGCAATCCTGCCGTCAAGCAGAAATATGGCATCCCGGTGGCGGCGCATCCCAACGTGAAAGCCGACTTCCAACGCTCGAAACAGCAGTCGCTGTTGTTCGGTATTCCTTTCCATGGCGAATGCGAGCTGCCCGACCGCTGGCTGAGCGATGGCGAGGTCATCAAGGTGGGCAACAGCACGCTTGAGGTCATCAGCACGCCTGGCCACGCCGAAGGCAGCATCAGCCTTTATGCCCAAATGGAGGGTTGGGTCTTCACCGGCGATGCACTCTTCTGCCGCAGCATCGGGCGCACCGACTTCGCCGGAGGCAACTACGAAACGCTCCGCACAAGCATCAGGGAACGCCTGTTCCGCCTGCCCGACGACACCGAGGTCTTCTCCGGCCACGGCGAATCGACCACCATCTTCGACGAACAGCGATACAATATGTTCCTTTGATGAAACGATTGCTCAACATATTGGTTTTCTTTGTGTTGCCTTTTGTGGCTATGGCGCAGCTCGACACTCGGGTCGTGGATAGCCTTGAGGCCGTTTTGCCCAACCAAGAGGGTCGCGACAAAGTGCTGACCATGATTGAGCTGACTTGGGAGTTTTACGATGTTTCTTACGACGACTGCTTGGATTGGGGCGAACAAGCCATCCAAGAAGCGCACAATCAAGGTCTTGCCGATTTGGAGGCGAAAGCCAACTATGTGCTTGGTATCCAATATGCCTATCATGGCGACCTGGATCTGGCCAAGTATTATTTGCAACAATCATACACGCGGTTTTCCGAACTCGGCGACACAAAAAACGCCTTTGAAGCGCTGTGGAACTTGGCCACCTACGAATTCGCTTTGGGAAGCATCGATACGGCTTATCAGGTCTACGAAAAGGCCGAGGTTCTGGCCAAGCGCCTGAACGACACCTCGGCTCTCGCCTATGTGCTTTCAAATATGGGAACGATTTGGTATAAGCGCAACGACTTGGACCAATCGTTGAAATATAACCGGGAAGCGAAAAAGTTGTTCGAATCCGTTGGCGACGACCATAGGGCGTGCCGAATGGAATCCAACATCGCCGTGGTTTATATGGAAAGGGACTTGGTGGAAGAGGCAAGAAAGATTTATTGGAAGGTTTATCCAAGATTTGAGGAGCATGGAGATAACTATTATGCCTTTTTGGCCTATAAGAATTTGGGAACGATATATGAAAACAGTATCATCGACTATGATTCAGCCATCTATTATCTTCAAAAGGCCATAGCTTGCGGAGGGAAGCCAAGGCCATATATGGAAAACGAGGTGTTTCTCAGCAAGGAGAAATCTACGGCCTATGTGGAACTGGGCAACATCATGGCCAAGCGTGGGGAATGGGAAGAAGCCATTGCGACCTATAAGGAAGCCTTGGCCTTGGCGGAGAGCAATGGCTATTATTCGGGACAGATGGAGGCTTGTGTCGGGCTGGTGAAGGTTTACTCCCAATTGGGCCAGGCCGCCAATTCTATGGGCTATTACCAACGCTATTCCGAGATGGAAAAAGCGTCAGGCATTACCCACATGCGGCCTTCTCTGACGAAGTCGTTGGTTGCCGATTATGCTCGGCTGGGGCGATTCGATGAGATGAATGCCGCCCTCGATGACTTTGAGGAACGTCAAGCCGCACTGTCTCGCGAAATCGCCGACCTCTATGAGCAGAACTTCGATTTGGAGAACATGGCTTCCGACCTTCTCGAACATTCCGATTCCCAAAATAAGCAACTCGGCCAGCTCCAATCCCAACGCAACCAATACCGGCTTGCCTTCTTCGGCCTGCTGGCCATCGTCCTTTTTGCTCTAACTTTGCTCGCCGCCTACAAAATTGTTCGGAAAAATCGAGCGAAAATTCGGAATGATTGAAATAAAACCCTAAATTTGCAGTTCAATTTCCAAATCTTTGAATTTTAAATTTTAAATCTTCAATCCTTAAATAACCAACTATGATCGAGAAAATCACATCATCGCAACAAGCTATGGACCTCGAAGCCAAGTACGGAGCCCATAACTATCACCCGCTGCCGGTCGTCCTCGCCAAAGGTAAGGGCGCCAAGG
>CAMKAR010000095.1 GCA_946410535.1 uncultured Bacteroidales bacterium | reverse complement strand
ACAGGCCTACTCCTTCCCCAACAGCATCACCCGCTCCTCTTTCTTGAAACCGAATTTTTCATAAAAAGCGGGCAAGACGCCCTCGCGAGCGGTAATCAGATGGAAACCTACAATACCCTGCACCTTGAGGTCGGCGAGGCATTGCTCGAGCAAACGGCTGGCAATACCTTGCCTTTGGTATTGGGGCGCCACGGCGAGGTCATTGATCTCGAAGGTGCGGCCATAGTGGAACAGCATGGAAGTGCCCAAAATGAAGCCTGTCACTTCTCCGTCTATAATGCATTCTAAGCCGTAATGCTGTTGGCTTTCAAGCAGTTCGCGGACATGGATGGTGGCATCTTCCACCGTCCAGTTGTCGTTCCAGGGCTCGCCCGAAAACGCCGCCGCATAAATGGCACCATATTGGCTCAAATGCTCAATAGTGATTGGACTGATGATGAGATTTTGCATAAGGGATATTTTTGGCAAAGATAGTGGTTTATTGCGAACGTTTGAACTATTCTTTTCACCTCTGTTTCCTTCGAAACTCCATCATGGATTGTCCCGTAGCGTTGCGGAAGAAACGGCAGAGATAGGAAACATTGTCGTAGTTCATACGGGCAGCGATTTCCTCAACGGTGAGGTCGGTCTCGGCGAGGTAGCGTTTGAGTTCATAGATGACCGTGTCGTTGATGAGGGCTTTAGTGGAAGTCTTCATTAGGCGGTGGCAGACCTTGTTCAGATAGTCGGGACTGAGGCACAGTTCGGAAGCATAGAATTTCACGCTGCGTTCATGGTGGATATGCTGGTCCAAAAGCGCATTGAGGCGGTCGGGGATGCTCCAAACGGCCGATTTCTCATCGTGGACCTCGGGCGGAAAAAGCTGAGTAATCCGTTGCTCAATGGCGATGAAGAGGTTGTGCAGTTCGCTGTAAACCATCTGTTGGCAGATTTCATCATCGAAAGTTCGAACGATCCATTCCATCCGTCCAAACCACTCTTCTGCAAGCCGTTGTGCCGGCTTCTCGATGACGAAAGCAGGATTTCGATAAAGGAAATCCCAAAACACAGGCGAGTTGAAGTTGACGGTGAAATCGGCAATGGCGAGGTCGCTCATCTCGACGAAACGACAAGAAAAGCGCGACGAAGTGCGTTCAATAGTGAATCGCGAAAAAGCGAAAAGCGGCACCAAAGTCCCGCGACGGATGGCCACGGGCCGAAAATGCGAGCTACCGATAGCGTAACCCTCTGTGCACAACAAAAGCGTACAACCCTTAGCGGGAACCACCGTGTGGTGCAATCCACTGAAATCGGTCGTGCCGCAAACTGTAGGCGATGTGTTATTTGGACTGAAAAATGACATATCGAATGCAAAAATAGGTATTATTCACCAAAAACAACCCATTTTGAACTGAAAAGTGACATTTAAAGGCTGATTTGTTTGCCAATCGCCTGCAGTAACCTCCGTAATTTTGCAGCTCATAACATATACCTAATATGAGCAATCAACCACAAGTGACCTTGGCTCCCTTGGAGCCTGACGACAAGGAACAGTTCATCCTCGACAACCAATGGGCGTTTAAGTATGGGGCCACGGAGGAGTTTGGGGTGCGTGACGACCATTTCGAGGAAGATGGCGAAATCATCTCACGCGACACCATCGAGCAGTCCATCAACAACGGCAAGGCCTATCGCATACTTTTGGACGGGGAAAAGGTCGGCGGCGTGGTCGTTTCCATTGACAAAGCCTTTCTTCGTGGCGAGCTGGAATTGCTGTTTGTGAAACCCGATGTCCACAGCAAAGGCGTGGGCTATGCGGCCTGGTGCCTTATCGAAAAGATGTATCCTGAAATTATTGTTTGGGAGACCTGCACGCCCTATTTCGAGAAGCGCAACATCCACTTCTATGTCAACAAATGCGGTTTCCACATCGTGGAGTTCTTCACGAAATATCACCCCGACCCGAGGATGCTCGAAGAAGGAGCCTGCCCTGATATGGAAGGTGATGATGAAATGTTTAGGTTCCAAAAGGTGATTAAATAAGTGATAGTAGATGAGCAGATTTAGTTTCATTATCAAGTTGTTGAGATTCCCTTGCAGGGAATGGAGTCCGTTCTTTTTTTTACACGCGGCGGCTTGTGGAGTTTACGAATAGTCAACTTGTTTATGCCGCCGCTTAATAACTATGACTTAACTCCATTCCCCGCTAGGGGAATCTATTGTATGTTTATTGTTGAATAGTTTCTAATGAAAAAATTCCTCCTGATCATCATCCCATTGCTGATGCTCTCGTGCGCATCAAGCCACCAACAAGAAAGCGATCTTGACGAGCCACAAAGCCATGAATTGCTGACCATCGCCTCTCGCGATTTCGAGATAAACACCGAATATGCAGCCACCATCAAGGGCTTGCAGGACATCAGCGTCATTCCACGCATCGAGGGCTATCTGCAAGGCATCTATGTGAAGGAAGGCGACCGCGTGAAGGCTGGCCAATTGCTGTTCCGCATCGATGATGCCGTTTGGAGAGCCGCTGTGGCTGAGGCTTCGGCCAATGTGCAGCAGATGAGCGCGGCCTTGGAAAAGGCACAGTTAGAGTTTGAAGGCAAGCAGAAACTCCACGAACAAAGCGTCATCTCCGACTACGAACTGGCCGCTGCCAAAAGCGACCTCGCGGTGGCCAAAGCCAACCACGCGGCAGCACAGGCATCACTTACCTCTGCCCGAAACAACCTCAGCTATACCGAGTTGCGAAGCCCATCGGACGGTATGGTCGGCAGGATACCCTACCGCAGAGGCGATTACGTAGGCCCGTCCATTGCATACGGCCTGACCCGCATCTCCGACAACGGCCAAATGCGCTTGTATTTCTCCATGACCGAAGCCAAAATTATGGAATATCTGTCGGAATACAAAAGCCTCACGGCGGCCATCAATGCTATGCCCGAGTTGCGGCTACAATTCCCTAACGGACAGTTTTACGAACGCACAGGCCGCGTGGAGAGCATCAGCGGCATTATCGACGAACAGACGGGGGCGGTATCGGTGTGCGCCTTGTTCGACAACCCCGAAGGCATCCTGCTCAGCGGCGGCACGGCGAAAATCGTCATGCCTACGGTACATGCCAACGCCATCGTGATTCCGCAAGAAGCCACCTATAGTATCCAAGACAAGGTGTACGTGATGAAAGTGGTGGATGGCAAGGCGGTCTCCACCATCATCCAAGTGGAAAACCAAAACAACGGCAAAGACTACGTGGTGACGGAGGGGCTTTCAGTCGGTGATGTGATTATTGCCAAAGGGGCGGGATTTGTGCAGGAAGGAGCTAGGATAGTTGAGAGTTTAGAGTTTAGAGTTTAGAGTAATGAAGGTAAAGACATTTATAGATAGACCCCTATTGTCGATGGTGATCAGCGTCATCATCGTGGCATTGGGTGTGATTGCACTCACTTCGCTGCCCGTGGAGCGTTATCCCGACATTGCACCGCCCGCCATCAACGTATGGGCTAGTTATCCGGGTGCGAGTGCCGAGACGGTGCTGAAAAGTGTGGTGACACCTTTGGAAGAGGCCATCAACGGTGTGGACGGAATGACCTATATGAAATCGTCGGCGAGCAACGGATCGGGCAGCATCACCGTATTCTTCGAGCAGGGTGCCAATGCCGATTTGGCCGCCGTCAACGTGCAGAACCGTGTCATCCAGGCACAGGCGCAACTGCCTGCTGAGGTGCTGCAAATCGGTGTTTCCACCGAGAAACAGCAGCCGGGACAGCTTCGTATCATCGCCTTGGAAAGTCCCAACGGCACCTATGACGAGAACTTCTTGAGCAACTATTTTCACAACAACCTGCGTCCCGCCATCCTCCGTATCAAGGGTGTGGGAAAGGTGGAAGTATGGGGTTCACAATACGCCCTACGCATCTGGCTCAAACCCGATGTGATGGCTCGCTACAAGCTGATGCCCAGCGACATCAGCGCCGTGTTGGCCGAACAGAATATTGAGGCTTCAGTGGGTGCACTGGGCCAAAACTCTGGCAATGTGTTCCAATACGTCTTGCGCTATACAGGACGCAAGACGGAAGTCTCGGAGTTTGAGAATCTCGTGATTGCCTCGCTCCCCACAGGCGAGGAACTGCATCTCAAAGATGTGGCCGACATAGAGTTGGGACAGTCGGACTACGACTACGCCAACAGCATCAACAGCCATCCGGGTGTGATGGGTTCCGTGCATCAGGTGGCAGGCTCCAACGCCACTAAAATCAACCTCGCCATCGACAAACTGCTTGATGAGTTGAACCAAAAACTACCTAAGGACGTCAAGATTGTCACCTTCGACAATACCAACGACTTTCTGTTTGCCTCCATCCGCGAGGTCATCATCACCTTGCTGATTGCCATGGTGTTGGTGCTCGTGGTCGTGTTCCTCTTCTTGCAGGACTTCCGCGCCACTTTGATACCCGCCCTTGGCATTCTCGTGTCGCTCATCGGCACCTTTGCCTTCATGAAAGTTGCTGGCTTCTCCGTCAACCTGCTGACACTCATTGCCTTGGTGTTGGTCATCGGTACCGTGGTTGACGACTCCATTGTGGTGGTGGAGGCCGTAAAAGCCAACTTCGATGCAGGTTACCAATCGGCCTACAAAGCCGCCGTCGATGCCATGAAAGGATTGTCTGTGACCCTATTCACCACCACATTGGTGTTCATGGTCATTTTTATCCCCGTGTCGTTTATGGGCGGCACCACTGGCATTTTCTTCAAACAGTTCGGCTTGACGATGGCGGTGGCCGTAGGCATCTCATTCATCAATGCTTTGACCCTTGCTCCTGCCCTATGCGCGCTGCTACTGAAACCTTCGGGAAGCGAAGGCTCCTTCACTAAAAAGGTCACGAGAGCCTACAACAATGCATTTCAGGCTTTGTTAGGACATTATTTGAATGCACTGAAGCACATTATCAAGCGGAAAAAGCTGGTGGCTTTAAGCGTGGTAGCAGCATTTGCCTTGGTAGTACTGTTATTCAAGGTCATTCCCACGGGTTTCGTGCCCAACGAGGATGTGGGGACGCTCTTCGTTGATATCACCGCGCCTTCCGGCTACACCATGGAGAAGACCCGTGGCATCATGGACCGCGCCTGCGAGCATATCCAGCAGCTGCCTGCCGTTGAGTCGGTGGGCGGTGTGGTTGGCGTAGGTGCTGGCAGCAACGGCGCTTCCATCTTTGTGCAGCTTAAGCCTTGGAAACAACGCCGGGGACGCAATAACTCATCCACCGCCGTGATGGAACAAATCAGCGAGATAATGGCCCAAGAGCGCGAGGCTCAGGCTTTTGTGATGGAACCCGGCATGATTGAAGGCTATGGCGGTGGCGGCGGCTTCGAGTTCTTCGTGCAAGACCGCAACGGTACCGACATCCGTACCTTGAAGGCCATTACCGACCGCTTTGTGGAGAAACTGACCGAACGGCCTGAAATCGGCGAGATCTATTCGAACTACGATGTCAACTATCCGCAATACAAGGTGGATGTGGATGTGTCGCACTGCAAGCGGGCAGGCATCTCGCCGGTCACGGTGCTCAACGAGTTGGGAGCCTACTTGGGCGGCGACTACATTTCCAACTTCAACAAATACAACAAGGTGTATCAGGTCAGCTTGCAGCTGCGTCCTTCCGATCGCACCACGCCCGAGTCGTTGGACAATCTGTTTGTCCGTTCCGAGTCGGGTGCGATGCTGCCCATCAGCCAGTTTGTCACGCTTACCAAGGAGTTTATGCCGCAGTCGCTGAGCAGTTTCAACATGTTCAGCAGCATCGGTGTGTCGGGCAATGCGGCTCCAGGCAGCAGCACCGGAAAGGCCATCAAGTCCATACAGGAGCTGGCAGCCAAGGAACTCCCGGTTGGTTACAGCATCGAGTTTGACGGCATCACCCGCGAGGAGAGCCAGCAGGGCAATCGCGTCATCGTCATCTTCATCATCTGTTTGGTGTTCGTTTATTTGGTGATGGTTGCCCTCTACGAGAGCCTCTTCATCCCCTTGGCGGTGATGCTTGCGGTGCCGTTTGGTCTGGTAGGCAGCCTGCTCTTCGCCAAGCTCTTTGGGGTGGAAAACAACATCTATTTCCAAGTGGGCATCATCATGCTGATGGGTTTGGTGGCCAAAACCGCCATCCTGCTCACCGAGTATGCTTCGCAAAACCGTCGCGAGGGCATGTCCATCACCGATTCGGCTTTCGTCAGCGCGAAGACGCGTCTGCGTCCCGTACTGATGACCTCGCTCACTATGATTTTCGGCATGTTGCCCTTGATGTTTGCCAACGGCGTGGGAGCCAACGGCAGCCGTACCATCGGCGTATGCCTCGTGGGCGGCATGTTGTTCGGCACCTTGGGACTGCTGCTCACCGTGCCCGGCTTGTTTACGATTTTCCAAAAGATGCAAGAGAAAGCCAGGAAAGGCGTCTTGGAGGGACGCAACCTCAATTACCCCAGACAAACGAAGTGCAGTCTGGGGGTGAAGAAAATGATCGTCATCCTCCTAGTCTCCCTGTCTGCCAACACGCTGCCCGCACAGTCTTGGCAGCAAATCTATCCCGACCCGCTGCTGCAAAGCTATATCAGCGAGGCCTTGGAAAACAATGCCGACCTGCGGACGGCGCAACTGTCGTTGGAGCAGTCGGCGGCGATGCTGAAACAGGCTCGGTTGAGTTATCTGCCCGCGTTTTCGTTGGCACCTTCGGGTACAGTCTCTAAAGCGCAAAATGAAGCCGCGACCTATACCTACGAGCTACCACTGACGATGAGCTGGGAGCTGAGCTTCGGAGGCAAGCAGCACCATCAGAAAGCGATGGCCTTGGCGGAGTTGGAGAAAGACTCGGCACAGCTGAAATACGCACAGATTCAACTCGTTGCCGAGGTGGCCAATGCCTACTACACCTTGGTGATGCTCGACAGACAGTATGCCATTACGCAAGAGGGCATCCGCATTCAGGCAGAGAACCTGCGGGTGCTTCGAGCGATGAAGGAAGTCGGACAGCAGAACGAGGCTGCCGTCAGTCAGGCGGAAGCGTCCTATCAAGGCGTACTGACCACTTTGCCCATGCTCGAAGCGCAGATTCGGAAAGCAGAAACCGCGCTTTGCCTATTGCTCAACCGTCAACCTGATGTCATAGCGCGAGCTTCCTGGGAAGAAGTGAAAGGCATCGTCATGGACTCGGATCGTGCTATCCCCTTGGAAGCCTTGGCCTCCCGTCCCGATGTGCTGGCGGCGGAATGCCTTTTGAGGGCTTCGTTCAGCAATGTAAAGGTGGCGCGGGCGGAGTTCTACCCCACCCTAAGCATCAGCGGGAGTGCCGGATGGACCAACAACGGCGTGACCATCAATCCCAACCAGATACTGCTCAATGCCATCAGCTCGCTGACGCAGCCCTTGTTCGCCCAAGGGCGACTGAAAGCCAACCTGAAAGTGGCACAGTCGCGACAAGAGCAGGCACAGATTGCCTTCGAGAAGGCCTTGCTTGTGGCAGGTGGTGAGGTGCGTGACGCATTGGCCAACTGTCGGGCTTGCAGCACCCGCGAGGAGGCACGCACCAAGCAGGTGGAAGCCGCCCACCAAGCCTACGAGAACAGCCGCCTGACCATGCAGTATGCCAACACCAGCTATCTGGAGGTGCTCATCGCCCAAAGTGCCTGGCTCGACGCGCAGTTGCAACAGACCGCAGACTGGCTTCAACTTCAACAAGGGAAAATCAATCTTTATAAGGCATTGTGCCGATAAAACCAACCGTTATGACCATCACCCTCT
>CAMKAR010000094.1 GCA_946410535.1 uncultured Bacteroidales bacterium | reverse complement strand
CTGGTTGCTGAAGCCTTGCTTGGTGAGGCAGCAGATTTGCAGGTCGCTCTTGGTGAGGGTGGGGTACTTCTCCATCAAGCGTGTGGTGAAGTCGCCGTAAACCTTGTCGATGAGGGTCACGAAGTCGTCCCATTCGGTTTCCTTCAGGTCGAAGTCGAGGGTTGAGGCGGTGATTTGCTCGGTGAGGGCGAGGGCGGTCACGTATACCTTGTTTTTCTTCAGCTCCAGCTCCATTTGGTTCTTCATCTCTTCGGCTTTCAGCTTGGCACTCAGCGTTTTCTGTCGCAACAACAACAGAACCACCACCAACGCGGCAAGCAGTGCGCCAAGGATGACAAAAAAGTAAACGCTCTTCAATTTCTGCGTGGCTTCGAGGCTGTTTTTCTGCATTTGCAGGTCGTATTCAGCCTTGATGTGTTGTACCTGCTCGTTGCGGTGCTCTTGGTTGGCCTGCATCATGTTCTCGTTGAAGAGTTCGAGGCATTCAAGGGCTTTTGGGTAGTTGCCGGCAAACTGGTAGAGATAATGCAGACTTTGGTAGGCCGACATGCGGATGCCCGTCTTGTCGCTGCGGGTGGCTTCGGAGAGATGAATCAAGGCCAGGCTGTCGTGCTCTAGGTAGTAGTGGGCCAAGCCCAAGGTGAGGTGGCAAATGTCGGCATCGGCACCGCCTTCCAAGGCCCGATTGACGCTTTTCACGGTATAGCTGTAGGCTTCTTTGGGCATCAATACATCGCGGCCGATTTCCAAGAGGATGTCGCATTCCATCGTTTTGTCGTGCAAGGCTCTGGAGATGGCAAGCGCCTCGGTGTAATGGTGTTCCGACCCGTCGATGTCGCCTAGCGATGCAGCGGCACGTCCGCAATTGCGGAGCGCATTCAACAATAAGGTGGAATCGCCGAGTTCGCGGGCCAGCGAGGCGGCATCGGAATGTAGCGGCAGGGCTTCCTCGAAGAGTTCGTGCTTCCAGTAGCAGAAGCCGAGGTTGTCCTCGATTTGGCCTTTCAGTTGTTGAACTTCGGGCTTCCCAATATCGCAATGCCCGATGGCAAGCAAGGCTTGGCTGAACGACTCGGCGGCGGCTTCCGATTGCTTGGCCGCACGTTGTTCGACACCTTGCTCGAAGAGCGTTTCAGCCTCTTTGAGCCATCGTGCCTTGTGCTGGCAGGCCGAGAGACCCGCCAGCACAAGGAATGCACAAATTATACATCGTGTTTTCATTGTTTCACGAATTTCAGTGTTTGTTCGCCCACGCTGATGAAATACATTCCCGAAGGTAGAGATTCAATGTCAATCTTCTGGATTTCATCCGAAATGTTGCCAGTGAGCATGTTCTGTCCGATGAGGTTGGTGATGCGGTAGGCTGGTAGAGACGTTGCGCGCAACGTCTTTACAAACAAGACGCCGTTTGTTGGATTAGGATAGACCGTAAAGGTCCCTAAGCCCGTCGAAGGGCTGTCATCTTCTACGCCATGGATTTCGCTGTAAATCGCGTCGCAGTCGCGCTCGCCGATTTTTAGCGAAAGGTTGCTGTCAATCCAATAGCAGCGCAACCCTTCCACGCTGTAGTTTTTGCCACGGTTCATCAGTCGTTCCGGAAAATAGCTGGTCATGTGGCCTATGCCGCACAGGATGTCGCCGCCGAAGAGGTCGTTTTCATCGCTCACATGCAGCAGCCGGTAGGTTTTGTCGTCGAATTCGATGTTTTCGACGCCGTCCACATGCATGTTCAGCCTTTCGGTTCCTACCAAGATTTCCCATTCGTCGCCTGTTTCGGCAGAATAATCATATAGCATGGTGAACTGCTGCAATTGCTTGTTCCACCAATATACTTTGCCATCTTCTTCATACACATATTCGTGTGTTACGTTGGTTACTTCGTCGCGGTCGTAGTGTGTGTTGCTGCGCACGATGATTTTGGGTCGCTGGGTGCCGATGGTCGTGTCGGCGGCATATTCAAGGTGTTGGTAGGTGATGGTGCCATTGTCGTTTTGGATTTCGTAGTACCATTCAAAACCGTTCCAACCGGCAACTTGGTCGCAATCGAAATACCCGTTGTGATAGAGTATTGTGTCGTTTTCCATATAGCAACGGATGCCATGGATATAGGTGGAGTCGCTGGAGGCTTGGCTCATGGCGATGGGAAACAAACCATGCTCGTAACCTATTCCTTCCATGATTTTGCCATCGAAACGGAGGCCGCTGCCTATGCTACGAACCCATTGGATTTGATACGAACAATGGTTGTAGATGTAGTTTTGGAGGGCGATGACCAGAACCTCATAATCGGTGGAATCGATGGAAACAATCCATGAATCACCCACCTTGGCATTAAAGTCATATAGGGTTGTAAAGGCTTCTTTCACAGGGTTGTACCAATAGACCACCTTGTCTTTTTCATAAACGTATTGCGGCTCTTCTGAATGCAGGGGACTGCTGATGACGGATACTTCCACCGCATCGCCGTTTACGGTTATCGTATCCTTGCCCATAACCTCCATGTGGTGGAAGTCGTTCAAGATGGATCCCGTCGAGAGTTTCGTGAAATACCATTCGGCACCTTCCGGCGCGAAACTTCCCGGAAGCTCATACTTGTTTGGAAGACTTGACCAATACTGTGCGTTGTGGTATCTTTCCCAACTGCCTTTCGGAACATAGAATACTTTGTTATGAAGATTGGCAAAAGTGTTCTCCGAAATGACGGGTGGGATTTGTGCTTTGACGGTGACCGTCGAAATGGGGTAGATGTTTAATTGGGGAATGATTGATTGCACTTGTCCGCCTATCACAAGTTGGCTTATCCCACCGCAGTTTTCAAAGATACTTGAGGCAATATAGCTGCAATTCCTTGCGTTGAAGTTGACCTTTTGCAATTGGGTGTTGAAATAGAACGCATTGTTTCCGATGCTGTCGACATTCTCAGGAATGGTCACTTCCTTGAGGAAATAGCAGTCTGAAAAGGCAGCCTTGCCCAATACGCGGAGAGATTGTGGAAGGACAAGATGGCCCCGGATGTTGTTGTCTGCAAAGGCCGCATATCCGATTTTTTCTATCGAATTGGGCAATTGGCTGATTTGATAGTATCCGGAACAAGCATTCTCATCCACCACAACAAGCCCCTCTGAAAGGATAAGGTTGGCGCTTTCTGGATAAATTTCGATTTGAAGGCTGTGTTTGCCAAGCCGTTTCACTGTGGACGGAACGCTGACTTCCTCCCTTATGTCGGTGCATCTGTAGAAAGCATAGTCGCCAACGGCAACCACGGTGTATTCCTGGTCGTCATGGTTCACCATGGAAGGGAGTATCAGTTGGCCTGAAGGTTGTTGATAGCCATCCCATCCGCATTGATAATCAATTGATTGTCCTGGGCAGGTGAGTTCCACGGTGTGGGCCACTGAATCAAGGATGTTGTAATACAGGACTTGTCCCGACTCGGTGGGTGCCGAAAAGTCGAAATTGGTTTCCTGAGCCGTGCCCAGCTGGGCAAGGCATACGATAATCGAGAATAATGTGAGCTTTTTCATTTCTGTATGTTTTTTTAGTTCTTGATCCATTTTCCATTTGCTTTGACGGCCTTGCCTGACCAGACCTGCCAAACGTAGAGGCCCGACGGCACGTCGTCCATCACCACCGAGGTGGTGCCGTTGTTGATGCGCTGCTCTTTCACCCATCTTCCATTCATGTCGAAGATGCGTATGGAGGCGTTGTCGAGGTTGCACGACACTTTCATTACACCGTTGCCCGGATTGGGGAAGGTGGCGCAACGAACCATTGGGGTTTCGGACACTCCCGAATAGGGATTGGCCGTTGACACATATTTCGATACTTCGGCCCTGAACCTGTTGTTGAGGTTGCCCAACTCCTTGTTGACGAGGTCGAAACCAGGGTTGAGAAACAATAACTCGGAATGCGAAAACAAGCTTTTCTTCCAGCCTGAGTTGGAACGGGTTTGGGATAAGGCCGCTATGCAAAGGTTGTTTTCGTCGTAGGCATAGATGGCCCTGTCGGTTTCAGTTAAATTTCCTTCTTTCAGTCCTTTGTATAAAACCAGGGTGCAGTTTCCAAACTCGTCGTAGTCGCGTTGCTCTTGGGTGTGGCTGTTCAGCGTGTCTGCAGCCCAACACTTGAAGTCTTTCTCGACGAGGAGGCCGTTTTCGTAACGATATTCCGTGTAGGTCGAGTCAATCCATGCAGACGTTTCCTTTGACCATGCTTTCTCGGTTTTCGATTTTAGTTCGTTGTGGTCATATTCATAGTTGATAAGATACTGTTTCACAAATTGTTGAAGAGAATCAGCCGTTTCGTGCAACTGGCTTGTCAGTTCGTTGCCATCGGAATAGGTGTAGGTGTTTCTTTCCACAAAACGATCGTCAGCCGACATCCTCGTTTCGGTCTTTGTTTTCCCGTCTTCTGAGTAAGCGTAGTCTATGTAATAAGACAAACGCATTTCATTAAACCAGGTCTCAAAATAGTAATAGTACATTTTTGTAAGCAAGTTGTCTGTGAACTCATATACTCGTTTGTTTTTGGGCACATGATTGTACAGTCTTCCAGATTCCTCCACATACAATTCCGTTAGGTTTGAGTTATGGTCGTGTGTGTAGTAATAGTGGTAAGTGTACCAGCCTGAACCTTGGAAATAGTTGTATTCCTTGTAAGATAGATTTCCGGCAGAATCATATTCGTAGCTTGTCTCGCGGGTTTCAGCATATGGATAGTTGATTAGGTGTCCCATGTAGACGATGTGGCCACACGAATCATATTGTAGCGTCACATTGTCATAGAAAGTGTTTTCCTGGCCGTTATCCCCCAACCAGTAAAGGTTGATGGTGGAGGGTTGCTGGATGATTTCTTGTGTAAGCCCTGTCAATGACAAAGCCAACAAAACTGTGGTGATGAATATGTTTTTCATAGTGTTTAGTTTTTGATGATTTATTTTACAACGAATTTCAGTGTTTGTTCGCCCACGCTGATGAAATACATTCCCGCAGGTAGAGATTCAATGTCAATCAGTTGGGTTCCATCCGAAATGTTGCCAGTGAGCATGTTCTGTCCGATGAGGTTGGTGATGCGGTATTGGGCTGGTAGAGACGTTGCGCGCAACGTCTGTACAAATAACACGTTGTTAGTAGGATTAGGATAGACCGTAAAGGCCTCTGAACCCGTCGAAGGGCCGTCTTCTTCTACGCCATGGATTTCGCTGTAAATCGCGTCGCAATCCTCTTCGCCGTTGTGGTAGAGCAGGGCATCGCCCACCCAATAGCAACGCAGGCCGTTCACGGTGAAATCGGCATTGTGGCGCATCAGTTTTTCGGGGAAGAAGCTCGTCATGTGGCCGAAGCCAGCCACGATGTCGCCACTGAAGATGTCATCGGCATCGCTCACATGGAGGGTACGATAATTAAGGCCGTTGAGTTCAAGATAACTCACTGAATCCACATGGACTGTGATGCTTTCCGTGCCCACCTTGATTTCCCATTCGTCGCCTTCGTTGGCGGCGAGGTCGTAAAGCGTGGTGAACTCATCCAAGTCCTTGTTCCACCAATACACCTTGCCGTTTTCCTCATACACATATTCATGCGTTGTCTCAGTGAAAAGGGTGTCGCGGTCGTAGTGGGTGTTGCTGCGCACGATGATTTTGGGTCGTTGGGTGCCGATGGTCGTATCGGCGGCATATTCAAGGTGCTGGTAGGTGATGGAGCCATTGTCGTTTTGGATTTCGTAGTACCATTCGGATTCATCAAGTATTGACGAGATGTCCATTGAAAATACTAACTGGTTGACATTTCTGCTAAAGATAATCATTTCATTTTCTTGCCAATGCAATTCTGGTTCAAAAAACAGCTTTTGTCCTTTGTATGTGTCTCTTGTCCACGAGTCGTCACTTTTCTTGTAGAATGATACAGTATAAGTCAAGTCTGACAACGAAAATTCATGTATTGCTTTGTTGGTGATTTCCCAGTTGCCAAGTTCCTCCGACCAAACGCCGTCCTGTTGCTCGGAAATGTCACCATTTTCATCGTAGATATTATTGTGTATTTTGGTATTCACCCAAACGCTATCGACAAGTTTCTGGCTGATTTCAGAGGACAGTTTCCCGTTTTCTGTATAAAAATAGGTTTGTTTTGTGGTTTCGCTACTTTGATAGGGATTTTCTCGTTTCTCGGTCACAACTTCTTGCAACAAATGATTGTCATCATATTGGTAAGTATACACATCCCAAATTTGATAATAAGTGCCATAGACTTTTCTATAATAGGTGACAATCTTAGTCTTTCCATCATTTTCATATTCGTAAAGCCATCGGACCCGATCACCAATGAATGTGCTATCTTCTTTCATCCTAAGATTCCTGTCCTCGTCATAAGTGTAAAAGATGTAATGGTAATCCCTGTTGTCAAAGGTGTATTCCATCAGTTCAATAAATTCCATTTGGAGCAAGCCATTGTCGTAAGTGAACTCTTTTGTGCTACGGTATTGTTCTCCATATTCATCAAAACTATAAGTTGCATAAATGCTGATTGGCAGTTGGTTGGAAAAACGGTATTGTGAGTGGTAGTTATAGAGAGGGGAGTCAAAGTATTGAAGGGTTCCGTCTGATTTATATTGGAAATCAGCAGTTAGTTGATCGATGACTTCGCCTGACGAATCAATGACATTGCCTACTACATGGCAGGGGTGAGCGTTGAAACCTGATGGTGCTTGCGATAAAACAGCATTTACCGAAAGTGCCAGAATGATAGAAATTGCGAATGACTTTTTCATAGCGATTAGTTTTTAATTGTTTGCAATGCAAAAGTAGAACAAATCCCCAAGCGAAAATCATCTTGTCAAGCCCCCAAGAGGGCTTGTCTATCAATTGGCAAAGATACAAAAAATTAAACGGTTGTATTTCAATTTGTTGCAAAATCGAAATACAACCGTTGTCTATGGTGTTGTCTATCATGCGGACGCATTCAATGCGTCCCTACAAGCCGAAAAACACTATTTCTTCGGCTTCAACTCATCGAAGATCATGTTTCTCAGGTTGTCAATCGGGACGCGCACTTGTTGCATGGTGTCGCGGTCGCGCACGGTGACGCAGTTGTCAACCAAGGTGTCGTTGTCGACGGTGACGCACATCGGCGTGCCGATGGCATCTTGTCTTCTGTAGCGCTTACCAATGGAGTCTTTCTCTTCGTATTGGCACATGAAGTCGGACTTCAGCGAGTCGATGATTTCGCGGGCTTTCTCGGGCAGACCGTCTTTCTTGACCAACGGCAGCACGGCGACCTTGTAAGGTGCCAAGATGGCCGGCAGTTTCAGCACGACGCGCTCCGAGCCGTCTTCAAGTTTCTCTTCGGTGTAGGCGTTGCTGAACATGGCGAGGAACATGCGGTCGAGGCCGATGGAGGTCTCGATGACGTAGGGTGTGTAGCTCTCGTTGGTGTCGGGGTCGAAGTACTGGAGCTTCTTGCCTGAGTATTTGGCGTGGGCTGAGAGGTCGAAGTCGGTGCGGCTGTGGATGCCTTCGAGTTCCTTGAAGCCGAAGGGGAAGTCAAACTCGATGTCGGTGGCGGCGTTGGCGTAGTGGGCCAGTTTCTCGTGGTCGTGGAAGCGGTATTTCTCGGCGGGCAGACCTAATGAGAGGTGCCACGCGAGGCGTTCTTCTTTCCAGTGCTTGAACCACTCGAGTTCCGTGCCGGGGCGGACGAAGAACTGCATCTCCATCTGCTCGAATTCTCTCATACGGAAGATGAACTGACGAGCCACGATCTCATTGCGGAAGGCCTTGCCGGTTTGGGCGATGCCAAACGGAATCTTCATGCGGCCGGTCTTCTGCACGTTGAGGTAGT
>CAMKAR010000093.1 GCA_946410535.1 uncultured Bacteroidales bacterium | reverse complement strand
CTATCCTTTCTATGGCTCAAACGACGAAAAGATCAACTTCTATGTCGAGCTTTACAACAGCGACAAACTGTATGCCGAGGGCAAGTATCTCGTGAGCTATTACATCGAGACGGTGGAATCGTCGAACAGGATGCAGAACTATACCTATAACAAGCGCTTCGATGTGAACAAGGTCAATGTGTTGCTCAACTCCATTGATATCAAGGACTTGCCTTCGGGCAACTATTACCTTGTCATCGAGATGCACGACCGTAGCAACGCCTTGATTTGCTCCAAGAGCTGGTTCTTCCAGCGCAGCAACCCGAGCGTGAGCTACGACATGGCCGACTTGTCGGGGGTGAACATCGAAAACACTTTTGTCACCAACATCACCGAAATCGACACCTTGCGCAAATATATCCGCTATCTCGACCCCGTTTGCACCGAGATCGAACGCGATTATTCCGTCAACTTGGTGAAGACCGACGACATGAAGACCATGCAGCAGTTCCTCTTCAATTTCTGGAGTGCCCGCTCGCCGATGAATCCCAAGCGCGGCTTCGACGACTACCTGGCCGCTGTCAGACGTGTCAATGCGTCGTTCAAGACTACCTCGTTCCCTGGCTACCGTTCCGACCGTGGCTATGTGTTCCTGAAGTACGGACAGCCCGACAAGATCATGGAAAGTCCCAATGAGCCAGGAGCTTATCCCTATGAGATTTGGCATTACTACGAGGTGGCCGGCCAACGCAACAAGCGTTTTGTGTTCATGACGAAAGACACCGCCTCCAACGACTATCAGCTCATCCATTCCGACATGGTGGGCGAAGTCAACAACCCGCGTTGGCAGCTCGAAATCTATTCGCGCATCTATGGCCAGGGCTATGACCAGGGCGTCGACCAAACCGAGTACGAAAAAGGTTGGGGCTCACATGCCGGCGAACTCTATAACAATCCGAGATAAGCCATGCAAAGATTGGGCTTTCATATCGTGAGGCTATGGATGCAGTTCCAGTCCGTCCATCCCTATTGGCTTCTCTATCTGAAGTCCGATTGCTATTACTTTTTGGTCTACCATATCGCAAGATATCGTCGCAAAGTGGTCAGAGACAATCTTTTGCATTCGTTTCCTGAAAAAGAGGCAAAAGAGATCAAGACCATCGAACGGCATTTCTATCGCAACCTTTGCGACATGTTCGTTGAGGCTCCCAAGATGCTGAGGATGAAGCCCAACGGCTATAAATACCGCATCGCTTACACCAACCCCGAACTCGTCACCCAACTCTATGAGCGCAAAAAGAACATCTTTTATGCCATCCCGCATTCGGGCAACTGGGAATGGTTCGGAAAGTTGATCCCTGAATTGACGCCTCACAATGGCCTTGCCGTTTACAAGCGGGTGAAAAACGATGCGTTTGAGCAACTTATGCTATATATGCGCACCAAGGACTGCCGACTTGAAATGGTGGAATCCAACTCGGTTTTGCGCCGTTTGGTGCAGCTTCGCGACAAGCAAAACGGCGTGCTGATGATGGCCGACCAAACTTCGTTTGGCCATGAGTCGGACTATTGGACCACATTCCTCCATCAGGACACCTGCTGGTTTACGGGCATCGAGCGCATCGCCAAGAAATTGGACTATGCCGTCGTGTTCGTCAGCATGGTTAGGAAGGGTAGGGGACGGTTTGAGGTGACGTTTGAGACGGTTTGCGACAACCCGAAGGAAGCCGCCAATGGCCAAATCATGGAACGTTATGTGCGTTGCGTCGAGCGTTTCATCAACGAGAACCCCGACAACTGGCTGTGGTCGCATCGTCGTTGGAAACACCATAGACCCCAAAAAAGCGAATCATGAAGGTGGCTGTCGTCATATTGAACTACAACGGGCGGAAGTTCCTCGAACAGTTCCTGCCCAATGTCATCGCCAATTGCGACCCGGCGTTGGCTGAGGTCGTCGTGGCCGACAATGCCTCGACCGACGACTCGGTGGCTTTCATGCGCGAACGTTTCCCCGACATCCGACTGATTGAGAACGAAAGCAACGGAGGCTTTGCCACGGGCTATAACCTTGCATTGCAACAGGTTGAAGCACAATATTATGTGTTGCTCAATTCCGACATTGAAGTGACACCGAATTGGATTGAACCCGTCGTCGCCTTGATGGATGCCGACCCGCAGGTTGCAGCCTGCCAGCCCAAGATTTTGTCGTATTACCACAAGGAACAATTCGAGTATGCCGGCGCGTGCGGCGGCTTCATTGACAAATATGGCTACCCGTTTTGCCGTGGACGTGTTTTTCAGACCTTGGAGAACGACGAGGGACAATATGACGAGCCGATGGAGGTGTTTTGGGCCACGGGAGCCTGCATGTTCGTCCGTGCCGACTTGTACCACCAAATTGGCGGCTTGGACGACAGTTTCTTTGCCCACATGGAGGAAATCGACCTCTGTTGGCGGCTGAAAAACGCGGGCTATAAGATCTATTGCTGCCCGCAGTCGCACATCTACCATATCGGAGGCGGCACGTTGCCCAAGAACTCTCCGCGCAAGACCTACCTTAACTTCCGCAACAACCTGTCGCTCTTGGTGAAAAACCTGCCCAAACGCCATTTGAGACGCATCATCCTCTATCGCATCCTTTTAGATTGGGTGGCGGCGTTCAAGTTCCTCTTCGAGGGCTGCCCGAAGGACTTCCAAATGGTCTTCAAGGCACATTGTGACTTCTACAAACGGCTGAAAACCTTACGCAAAGGCCGTAAGACCATTGAGCACAAACAGGTGAGCTGCGTCTATCGGCGCAACATTGTGTTCGACAATGTCTTGCGGGGCAAGAAGAAGTTCAGCGAGCTTGATGGGAGGGATTTCACTGATTAGGCAATCAAAAGAAATTCGATTGCTCTCTCGTAACCCGGCAGTCCCAATCCCTTAAAGCTTTTTACGCAGGCCTCAGCCGTGTAGGAATGCCTGCGGTAAGGCTCGCGCTTCGTGATGTCGGAGATGTGGACCTCCACCACGGGGATGCTTATGGCGCGGATGCAGTCGGCCAAGGCGATGGAAGTGTGGGCGTAGCCACCGGGGTTCATCACCACGCCGTCATATTGGTTGTCGGCCTCTTGCAGCTTGTCGATCAATACGCCTTCATGGTTCGTCTGGAAATAGTCGATCTCGTGCTCGGCAAAGTGGCTGCGAAGCTGTTCAAGATAAGTCTCGAAAGGCATTGAGCCGTAGATTTCAGGCTCACGCTTGCCCAAAAGATTGAGGTTAGGGCCGTTGAGGATGAGAATTTTCATCGGTGGAATTTTTCGCAAAAATAGGGAATTTTGTCGTTATGGCGAAAAAAAACGCATAAAAGTTGGTGTGTATCAATTCTTTTTGTATTTTTGTGCCAAAATCATGTAGCCATGAAAACCATCACATTAGGCAAGACTAACCTCAAAGTCAACAAGAATGGCTTTGGCGCCTTGCCCATACAGCGCATCAGCGAGAAGGAAGCCGTGTATCTGTTACACAAGGCTTACGACAATGGAATCAACTTTTACGACACGGCGCGGTTCTATACCGACAGCGAGGAGAAGATAGGCGCGGCATTTGCCGACAGGAGAAAGAAAGTCATCATCGCCTCCAAGACGGGTGCCACCACCGTTGAGGACTTTTGGAAAGACCTCCACACCACGCTGCGCAACCTTAAGACCGACTACCTCGACTTGTATCAGTTCCATAACCCGTCATATTGTCCCCGCCCAGGCGACAAGGAAGGCTTGTATGACGCCATGAAAGTGGCCAAGCGGCAAGGCAAGGTGCGTTTCATCGGCATCAGCAACCACCGCCAGAGCGTGGCCATGGAAGCCATCGAGCGCGACTGCTACGACACGCTACAGTATCCGTTTTCCTACCTCTCGGCGGAGGAGGACCAAAAGATTGTTGAGGCGTGCCACAAGCATAACATGGGCTTCATCTGCATGAAAGCCATGGCAGGCGGCCTCATCACCGATTCGGCCTTGGCCTACGCCTTCCTCAACCAGTTCGACCATGCGCTGCCCATCTGGGGCATACAGCGCGAAAGCGAGCTCGACGAGTTCATTTCCTATCAAGAGCACGAACCGGAGCTCAACTCGGCCTCGTGGCGGAAGATCGAGAAGGAACGCGAGGAACTGTCGGGCGAGTTCTGCCGTGGCTGCGGCTATTGCACGCCATGCCCGGCAGGCATCCAGATCTACGACTGCGCCCGCATGAGCCTCTTCCTGCGCCGCGCTCCGTTGAGCGTCTACCTCACGGAGGAATGGAACGAAAAGATGAAGCAGATCGAGAAGTGCAAGCACTGCAACGCCTGTCACGAGAAATGCCCCTACGGCCTGAACACGCCGGAACTGCTCCAGAAGAACTACGCCGATTTCAAGGAGTTTTGGGCCAAGAAGCAGGCGGGGGAACTGTGATTCCTTAAACACGAATTATCATGTAATTGACCACGAATTTTCCAAAAAATTATTCATGGGTAATTCGTGGTTGACTTTTGGAAATTATATGTAAAAAGAGAAGGACGCATCATTATTGACACGCCCTTCTTTGTTTGTCGTTTTTGGTGTGGTTTTACTTCAGCGGGCTGGGCGTGTGGTATTCGCGGGCCCCCAGCTCCTTGTCAAGCATGATCATGCCACCGATGTGGTCGCCAATCATCGTGGCTTGGCGCACTAAGTCGCGGGCGTTTTCTTCCTCTTCCACCTGCTCGTCGATGAACCAAGCGAGGAAGTTGGCGGCGGCGCGGTCTTTGTCCTCGTCGGCGATGTCGCACAGGTTGTTGATCATGGCGGTCACCTTCTTCTCGTGTTCAAGGGTGTCCTCAAAGGCGGCCAAGACGCTCTTCCATTCGGTTTGCACCTCGGCGATGGGGGCGAGGACAACGCGCTCGTCCTGGCTGTGCAGATAGTTGATCATAATGGCTGCATGGGCTTGTTCCTCAAGGAATTGCACCTTGTACCAATGGGCGATGCCATGGAAGCCTTTGGCGTAGATGTCTTGCGACATGCTCAGATAGAGATAAGCCGACCACATCTCGGCATTGATTTGGTCGTTGATGGCTTTTGCTAATTTCTTGCTAATCATAATGCTTAAAATTTAGTTGGTTTGATTGATTTTGTCGATTATCAGGGCAAAAATAGGCTTTTTTCTTGTGACAGCGGCTGACAAGTGGAAAAAAATGCTACCTTTGCAAATTATTTCCATACGAACAGAACCGTTATGTTGCACAGAAGATTTTTGAGAATCAAGGCGTTGCAAGAGATTTACGCCTACCACCAGTCCGATAGTACCAATTTGCCCCAGGCTGAGCGTCATCTGCTTGAAGAGGTCGACGACCTTTACAAGCTGTTTGTCTACCAATTGTCGTTTTGGGTAGAGGTGAAGAAGTTTGCCGAGCGCCGCATCGAGGAGAACCGCAACAAACACTTCCCCACCGCTGAAGACCTGAACCCCAATCTGAAGTTTGTCAACAATCGGATTATCAATGCGTTGGAAGACAATAAGCACTTGCTTTCGTTGGAGGACCAATACAAAATCAATTGGGCCGATTCCAGAGAGGACTTCATCCGCTCCTTTTATAATAGGATGTTGGAAAGCCCTGAATACAAGGAATATATGTCGAACGGAAAAGACAGTTTCGGCGACGACAGAGGTTTCTTGGCCACAATGGTGGATACCTACATGGCTGACGACACACTGCTTTTCGACTATTATTCCGACCGCGACCTTACGTTCAACAGCGACTATCCCATCGCCATCTACCTGCTGTGGAAGTTCCTCAACGAGTTGCCGGCGAGCTTCGATGCCATGTCGAAACTACCGCCTGTCTTTAAGGAGGAGAGCGACGACAAGGAATTTGTGGTCAAGCTGTTCGAGAAGACCATTCTCCATGCCGACGACTATGTCGACCTGGTGAAGGCCAACATCTCCAATTGGGACTACGACCGTTTGGCCTTGATGGACAAAATATTGATTTACATGGCGATAACGGAGTTTTGCGAATTCCATTCCATCCCTGTCAGGGTGACCATCAATGAATACATTGAGATCTCGAAGTTCTACAGCACGCCTGAGAGCCGTCGCTTCGTCAATGGCGTGCTCGATCGCCTTTCGACGGTGCTGAAGGAGCAGGGCAAACTCGTCAAGACGGGTTTGGGCCTGGTGGAGAAATAATTGGGGCTTCCAACAATAATATAAAGCGGTGTCCGTTATCCTAAAAATGTCGAAATATGAAGCGTGAAATCTACATTATAGGAGTTTTGTTGTTGTCAATCATTGCGTTGCAAACCAATGCGCAGGTGAATAACGGCTTGTATCGGGCCTTGACGGATGCCAACTCGGCGCGTGTGGTGGCCTTGGGCGGGCTGCCTTTGCCCGTTCACGATGGCGACTTGCAGACGGCGGTGTTCAACCCGTCGGCCATCTCGCCGGAGATGAACAACCAGATGACGTTGTCGTATGTCGGCGACTTCAATGTTGGGACGAATTTCGCCACGGCGCAATACAGCCACACCTTCGAGAACGTCGGTAGTTTTGCCGCTTCGGTGCAGTATTACAACTATGGCAAGATGCAATATGCCTCGGAGAGTGGCAACGTGGATGGCAGCACTTTCAACGTGTCAGACTATGCTGTCACCCTCGGTTGGGGGCGCGAGCTTACCGACAAATGGAGCATCGGGGCCAACCTGAAATACGCAGGTGTCCAGTACGAAAGCGGAGTGGCGGGTGCTCTCGGCGTCGATGTGGCCGCCACCTATTGGTCCTACACCAACTGGGCTTTCACCCTTGCCGCACGCAACATTGGTAGGCAACTCTTTTGCCGCGAGCTGAACGTGGAGAACAAGTGGCTCCCGTTCTCGCTCGACTTCATGGCCTCCAAGAAACTCGACCACCTACCCCTGACCATCATCGTGGGCTACAAGGACATCCAGCATTGGAACAAGCTCTACACCGACCCGCTCGACCTTGCGGGCTACTATGACCCCATCACCGGGCAATACAACGAGCCGTCTAAGGCCGCCAAGTTCTTCACCAATTTAGGGTGTCACCTGGTTGTGGGCGGCGAGTTGGCCATCGGCAAGAACTTTTTCTTGAGGGCCTCCTACAATTACGAGACGCACCGCAACATGGGTGTGCCCAAAGCGCGTAGCTTGGTCGGCTTTTCGGCAGGCTTTGGCGTGCGCATTAAGGCGTTCCAAATCGACTATGCGCGTTCGAGAAACAACATCGTCGGCTCGCCCAATTTCCTGACGCTCCGTGTGGACTTGAGTAAGTTTTAATTGACACGAGACTGCGAGACGCGAGACGGCCTTTCGACAAGCTCAAGGTCCTGACCCCGTGTCCCGAAGTCCCGTGTCCCGAAGTCTATGAAAGATGTATCTCCACGAACTCAAACTGACCAACTTCAAGAATTGCGAATCGGCTGACCTGCTGTTTTCGGAAAACGTCAATTGTTTCGTGGGTCTCAACGGGGCAGGCAAGACCAACATCCTCGACTCGATTTATTACCTCTCGTTTTGCAAGAGTTTCTTTGCCGCTACCGACAAACAGAACATCCGTCACGGCCAGGATTTCTTTGCTATTCATGGCGTGTATCGTCACGACGGAAAGGATGACGAACTCGTTTCGTGTGTGCAGAAACGCGATGCGAAGAAGTCGTTCCGTTTCAACAAGAAGGAATACGACCGCCTGAGCGACCATATCGGGAAGTTCCCGCTGGTGATGATTTCGCCTTACGACAGTGACCTCATCAACGACGGCAGCGAACTGCGCCGCAAGTTCATCGACGGGGTGATTTCGCAGTTCGACCCCCTGTATCTCAACGCTTTGCTGAAATACAACCGCGCCTTGCTGCAACGCAATATGCA
>CAMKAR010000092.1 GCA_946410535.1 uncultured Bacteroidales bacterium | reverse complement strand
GTATTCCATAGTTTTGCGTTTTAGACAATATTGCTGCAAAGAAACGAAAAAACCGCAAATTGTAGGTTTCACATTTCGTGGATTGTTTTTCACTTATTTCTTCATTGTCTCAATATGTTAGAACAGCGCAACGTATGCAGATTCCATATCCTCGTTTTGCTGGATGATGGCTCAACTTCGCTGCTCGCCTGTAGGAGCCGTTGTTGGCCAATCAATACACCAACCTGATGTTGTCGCACCAAAGCACATTGCCAGGGCATCCGGTGAACGCTTCCTGACAGCCTGCTGAAATCTGCAAAATCAGGTGGGTTGGCATTGCATCTGCCTTATATCCAACTTCTTGTATTGGCATCATCTTCCCTTTTGAATTGCGGGCCATGAAGCGGTTTTTTGACAGTTTCTCCCATGGTTTGTAGCCGGGAGATTGTGAGATGTCACCGTAGCGTATGGGCAGGCGATGGTCGTTGTGCCAATCGGGAATGCTTTTTGCGATATGTTCAGAAGCCGTGCCCACCCGGTAGGCGAAGATGTTGCCGTCGGCATCTTCCCAACGATGTTGCAGAAACAGGATGATTTCGCCTTCATCATGTCCTTCTATCGTCGTCACTTTTACGGATCCTGTAGCTCTAACCAAAGCCTTGTTTTGTTGTATAAATGCCTTATAATCAAGCATCAGCGCTTTAGGGCGTTTCGTAAATGGAATGCCGATGTCCATGGTCTTCATCGGTTCTTTGGTTCCTTCCATCGTCATCGGGTCGAGGAGGTTGCCAGTAAACAAGCTGCCTGTTGCAAGGGCCTTGATGTCGATGCCAACGGCGGTCACGGTCTGAAGCGAGGTCTCCAAACGGCAACAGTAGCCGTCGCCCCGTGGCTCAGGGGTGACCGAAACAGCAGCTTTTTCCACTCCGCACACCCTGGCATAGGCATTGCTCGTTCCCCATGGCGAATCGTCGGAATCATACGGGTAAGGCTTGTTTTTGCGGATGGTGTCGGTCTTGGCAACGACATACAATGTGCGGGTCTTGCCTCCCAAAAGAAACGATTCCTTGATGTAGCGTACGGTCCACGAATCCATGTTGCCGTAGGGAAGGTATTCTATCCGTTCCTGCGGGTAGATTGCGGATGAAATTGCCAGCAACACGATGAGCGACAACCATTTATGTATGTTGGTTTTCATTTTCATTGCTTCGTAATCATGTGTTGGCAACCTGTTTCGCATTGTCCTCCATCTCCTCGTTCAGCATGTCCTCAAACATGCGAACCGAGTTGGAAAGGCTGTATTTCTTGGCGGCTTTGGCATAAATTTTTTCCATATACTCGCGTTCCTTCGGGTTGTCGAGCCAATAGTCGATGGCACGGGCAAGGTCCTTGGGACTGCCGGCCCTGAATAGGCTGCGACCGTCGAGGGCAAACTGAGGCGTGGCACTGACCTCGGAATTGGCGATAACCGGCACCAAGCCCGTGGCAAAGGCTTCGATGCACGAGATGGCCTCGCTTTCCATGTCGCTGGCATGTACATAAAGGTCGGCTTGCGACAGCAAGTCGATCAGCTCGTTTTGCTTTTTGTAAACAAACTGTGGCGGATTGGGCAGCGCCTTTCCCAAGGCCACATATTCGTCATACTTTGGCCCCTGACCAGCAAAAACCAGCTGGATCTTATCGGCATATTTTGAGAAAGGAACGGCGTTGATAAGCACGTCCTGACGCTTTTCAGCCGATAGCCGACCGACCATCATGATGATTATTTTCCCTTCAAACTCGGGCGACTTGGCGGGACGACCTTGGTCGAGGTTGCGGCGGCCGGCTTCAAGGAAAGCATCCTGTATGCCGTTGGAAATGACATGGATCTTGGCGGTGTAGCCGCGTTGCTTGATTTCGTCGGCCATAAATTGCGAAGGCGCATGGATATGACGGAACTTGTTGTAAAGGAAGTCCCTGAAGCTCAAGTAAGTGCCGTTCTGGATCCAATCCACCTTGCCCAAGCCCACCGACGACCATATGTTTTGTGGCTGGATATGGAAGGCAGCGGTCGAAGGCTTTCCAATCTTGTCGGCATGGCGCTTGGCCTCAATTTCGATGGCAAAGGGAAGGAAACAATGGACAATGTCGGCCCATTCAACCGCCTCATGGATGGTCTTTTTCTCGTTGTAGGCGAAGTTGAAGTTGTGCTTGTCCATCAGCGGCTGGAAGATGGGCATCCTGTAAGTAGGCAAGGCGAAACGGTCGTCGCCAGGTTCGCCTGACGTAAGGATTTTCACCTCGTGGCCGCGATTGCGCAACTCAGCCGCAAAACGCTGCGCCGAGATGCTGGTGCCGTTGTTGTTGGTGTCGTATGTGTCGATGACAAAAAGGATTTTCATAACTGTAAGACAGGCTGGTTAGATTTTGCAAAAGTACAAAAAAAGGCGAGACAATAGCCTGGTTTGGCTATTTGACTCGCCCTTTATTCTTCAACCAATTGAAAACCAAGTGGGCAATCTTAGCGTTGTTCATCTCCTGGAACATGAAATGGCTGTTGCCAAAGAGGAAGAATTCCAGCCGAGGCAGTGTCACTTTGAAATCAGCGGAAGCAGCCTTTCCTCGAAAATCCTGCGCTCCACGATGCGATAATGCGGGTGATAAGCCTCATTGTAGCGGCGACTGTGGTGCACGGCTTGGCTGTTTCGGGCGGCTTCGTTCAGCAAGGGGAGGTCAGCGTCAAAACCATCCATTCCCATCCCGTTTTCCTTGACGACCTTGACGATGGCCTGCCATTTGTCGCTCCATTTGGCATCAGGCTTCTGCCACGAATTGGCGCTTTCGATGAAGGCCTCCAAGAGTTGCTCGCTGGATATCAGGCTGTCGGCGACGGCGGAGAGATACACGCGGACGTATGCGCCTTGGCTGCCCGTCGGCTCATAATAATAAGGTGTGGCGGTTTCTTCCATCTCCGAGAGTTCGTGGAGCAGATAGCGGCGCACCGAGGCCGTGTCGCTGATCATGTGGCCTGGACCGAAATACTCTTGGTAGAAGCTCTTGTAAACGTCCTGCAAGGTCGACAAGGGATAATCCGTCATTTGCCTCTCGACGGCATCTCGGATGGAAACCGTGTCGAGGCTTTGCCCACATAGGCCGAGCGAGTAGAACAGCGTCAATACGATCAGTAGTTTTTTCATGGCGCAAAGGTATGAGAAATCCGCGAAATGAGGTGGGTGTTTCGCGGATTGTCCTAGTGGTTTATATTGAATCATTTCAGCTTCCCATACCACTCGTCATCCACAGGCTCAAGCCATTCGTTGCTGTTTCCCGGCTTGGCATCGGAATGATAGGTCAGGTGCTGCATCCACGAGTCGGCGGCGGCACCGTGCCAGTGCTTCACGCCTTCGGGGACGGCGACAACCACGCCCGGCTTCAGCTCGATGGGCTCCTTGCCCCATTCCTGGTACCAGCCGCGACCGCTCACGCAGATGAGCATCTGCACCGCACCGTGGTGGATGTGCCAGTTGTTGCGGCATCCCGGCTCAAAACTGACGTTGCAGAGGCCGCTCGCAGGGTCGAGGATGGCAAGATGGCTGTTGCCGATGAAATATTGGGCGAAGGCCGTATTAGGTTCGCCAAGAGGCCAAACCGAGGTCGAATAAGGCTTGTCCTGACCGTCGACCACCGTGGCGATGGCGGCTTCCGTGCGCGAGGCTTCCGACTGCAATCCATTGGCTTTCAAGGCTTCGACGATGTCGTGAAGTTGGGCTTCGGTCAAACCCATGTTCAAGGCACCGCGCACATGGGCGATGAGTTGCGGCATCACGTTCTCGAGTCCGCTGAGGGCACTCACGGTGATAAGCTCGCGGTCGGCGAAGGTGAGGTTGTCGCGGGCGAAGATGTCGCCGAAGAGGTGGGCCTTCAGGTAATAGTCCTCGGCGGGACAGAAGGCATAGTCGAACGGCTGGCCAGAGAGTTGGGGCTGCACCTCGGTGCCTTGTGCCAAAGCGTCATAGTTGCCCGGCAACGGCGAGGCCTCCTCCCCTATTTCGGTTTTCAAGCCCTTGGCTTCGCGGTCTGCAATCACTTTCTGCAAAGTGCCCAAGGCGTTGAGTGAACGAGGGAATCCCGTGTAGGCATAAAGTTGCGAAAGGGCTTCCTTGGTCTGGCTGACGGTGAGGCCAGCGTCCATGCCCTCGTTGATGGCTTTGGCCAAGGCGGTGTAGTCGGCTTTGGCCTCGTTGCAGGCGATAGCGGCCATGGCAGCGGCTTGTTCCTTGTTGAATGTCAGTGTGTTCATGTCTTTGTCATGTTTCGTTTCGGTCTTCGGTGTGCAGGCTGCGAGCGATGTCGCCAAGGCTGCGATGATGATGGTGTGTGATTTCATTTTGATGTAGTATTTTGCTGCAAAGAAACGAAAAATCCGCAAAACGCGAGTTGCACATTTTGCGGTTTGTTTTTCACGAATTACCTGAATGATTTCAAATATCAGAGGTAGTTCACTCGTCGCTGACCGACAGCGGTAGGCCATCTTGCGAGAGATAGAACATGTTGAGGACGACGGGCTCTTGGCCACGGTTCTCGCCGTGATGCACCGTGCCGACCATCTCCACCACCGCCTCGCCTTGGTGGACGACTTTTTCCTTGCCATCGGCACTGACGATGGTCAGCTCACCTTGCTCCACGATGCCGAAATTAATCACGTCGTGATGATGCAGATGGAGCGACGAGCCTGGCTCGAACACATAACGCATGGCCACTAACTCGGGCTTCCCAACGGGATAGTCGGGCAAATCGGCGCCATCCCAACTCTGCGAGGTGCGAAACAATTCTTTCTTGACGGGTGAATTCATTGTTTGTCTTTTTTCGGGTTAATGTCTTTTCATCGTGCAAAAGTATGAAAAATCCGCGAAATGCAGGATTTACATTTCGCGGAGTCTTTTCAAAAAGGTTTCTAATTTCAGTCCCAAATCTCGTAGTCGCCCATCCAGGCCTTGATTTGGTCGTAGGTCATGTTGAAGTAACGCTTCTCTTGGTTCAAGGATGAGTTTCAAATTTTGGAGAAAACGAAAAAATTCCATTATTTTGCAAGCTCAATGCGACTTGTTTTGGTTTTATGGAAACACAAAAACTTTATCAGGCAATACAGTCCGCCGATGCCATCGTGGTCGGTGCAGGGGCGGGACTCTCCACTTCGGCGGGTTTCACCTATTCGGGCGAAAGGTTCAAGAAATACTTTGCCGATTTCATTGATAAATATGGTTTTACGGATATGTACACGGCAGGCTTCCACCAGTTTCCGAGCGAAGAGGAGCATTGGGGCTATTGGAGCCGCCATATCTATTGCAACCGATACCTGCCTGCTCCAAAACCCGTTTATAACCAGCTGCTTGAAATCGTGAAAGACAAGGATTATTTTGTCATCACCACCAATGTCGACCATCAGTTCCAGAAGGCAGGCTTCAACAAGCAACGGTTGTTTTACACCCAAGGCGATTACGGCCTATTCCAATGTGCAACGCCATGCCACCAAAAGACATACGATAACGAAGAGGCGGTGATGAAAATGATTGCGGCGCAGAATGTAGAGACGCGCCATGGCACGTCTCTACGGATTCCGTCGGAATTGGTTCCCAAATGTCCTGTTTGCGGAGGCAAGATGAAGGTCAACCTGCGGGCCGACGACACCTTTGTTGAAGATGAAGGCTGGCATGCGGCGGCACAGCGTTATGTCGATTTCATCAACCGCCACCAACATGGCAGGGTGCTCTATTGGGACTTGGGCATTGGCGGCAACACCCCGACCATCATCAAATTGCCCTTCATGCAGCAAACCTACCGCAATCCCGATGCGGTTTATGCGACCATCAACCTCGGCGAGGCGTTCACTGTGGAACAGATCAAGGACAGGTCGATTGTCATTGATGGCGATATTGGTGAGGTGTTGAAGGTTTTGGTCAAACACGAATGGCCATGAATCTATCACGAATTATCAGAAATATGATTGATGACAATTTATGGCCTATTCATGGAAATTCGTGTTAAAAACATCAGAAAAAATGAATCGATTGGATTATTTGATTGATTATCTTCTCAAGGAAGACCCGCAGTATTCCGAAATGGAAATCCCGTCGGATTTGCAAGGCAAGCGCGACCTGTTCCGCGCCTTGCGCAACGTGCGTCCACCGAGACCTGTCAGCGAGGAATTTTTGCGGCTACAAGACGAGGAATTGCAAGCGCAATTGCTGGAAAAAGGCATTGTGGAATTGTCGGCATGTAGAGACGCAAAATTTTGCGTCTCTACAGAAACAAAATTATTGGTATGGCAAGGCGACATCACGCGCCTCCGCGTGGATGCCATCGTTAACGCAGCCAACAGCCAGATGTTAGGCTGTTTCTATCCTCTGCACCGTTGCATCGACAATGCCATCCATTCTGCCGCAGGCGTCCAGTTGCGCGAGGAATGCCATCAACTGATGCCGCGGCAAGGCCATGAAGAACCTACAGGCCAAGCCAAAATCACGAAGGCTTACAACCTGCCCTGCAAGTATGTGATCCATACCGTCGGTCCCATCATCCCGAATGGCATACCCACCAAAACGCAAATGGAACAATTGGCTTCATGCTACCGTTCCGTCATGGCTTGTGCCAACGAAAACGGTTTGGAAAGCGTGGCTTTCTGCTGCATCTCAACGGGCGAGTTCCGTTTCCCGAACCAACTGGCCGCCGAGATTGCCATAAAAACAGTGTCGGATTACCTTAACGGCAATCCGAACTGTAGTGTGAAGCACATTGTCTTCAATGTGTTTAAGGACAAAGATTTGCTGATTTACAAGCAATTGATGCAATACTAATCGCATCGACCTATGATATGAACGGACTAGCTTATGTAGTAAACTCTACAATTGCACTCGTCTCACTTCCTATCGAAAAGCCGTTCTAGTATTCACGCACCTCTGCCTCGGTGTGGTAGCTGGTGTTCATCTCGGTCACCAATTTCATGCATCGATCCATGTCGGCATAAAGCTCATCGCTGCCGACATAGGTCTTCCCCGTGGGTCGTTCGTCCGTTTTGCGTTATTTCATGTTTTCAGTGAAAAACTCCGCCAACGTATCCCATGGAATGTAATTGCCATCCCCTCCGTCGTAAAGGTCGCAGTGGGTGGCGCCGGGAATGATGAGCAGTTGTTTGTTTTCGGGGTTGGGATTGGGTGTACCGATGAAGTGGTAGCCTTCTGCCTGTCCCTCCACCATGTATTTGTAGGCGGCTTCACCGAAATAGCGACTGTGGGCTTCGGAGCCATGCATCACGAGGACGGCGGAACGGATTTCGTTGATGTAATAGAGGAAACGAGCATTGGCGTAAGCCTGTGTGCCGATGACGCGCCAGCCGTCGTTGCTGTTGCCGCTGCGCTTGTGATAGCCGCGCGGGGTCTTGTAATAAGCATGGTAATCTTTCACAAATTGAGGGGCGTCCTCAGGAAGTGGATCGACGACACCGCCTGCCATTGCCGTTGGGTCGGAGAGGCGTTGCTTGCCCATGGCCTCGCGGGCAGTGTGGCGCGACTCTTCTTTGTCTTCGCTGTCGAAGTAGCCGTTGCCACTGATGCGGGTCATGTCGTACATCGTGCTGGCCACGGTAGCCTTGATGCGGGTGTCGGCGGAGGCAGCGTTGAGGGCGATTCCACCCCAGCCACAGATACCTATGATTCCAATTCTTTCAGCATCGACATTGTCTTGTTTTGCGAGGAAATCAACGGCAGCCATGAAGTCCTCGGTATTGATGTCGGGCGAGGCCGTGCGACGCGGTTCGCCGCTGCTTTCGCCGGTATAGGACGGGTCGAAAGCCAAGGCCGCAAAACCGCGCTCTGCCATCTTCATGGCATAGAGGCCGCTGCTTTGCTCTTTCACGGCACCGAAAGGTCCGCTCAC
>CAMKAR010000091.1 GCA_946410535.1 uncultured Bacteroidales bacterium | reverse complement strand
ACGCCTGTTTCGATGCCGACCGGTTGGATTTGGGTAGGGTAGGGATCCAACCAGACCCCAAGAAAATGGCCACGGCGAGAGGGAAGGAGATGGCTGCGGTTTTCTTTGTTCCTTCTCCTTGATGTGAAGGAACCGAAGAATCAAGGCCGCCTCCATCGGACCTCCCCGCGGCTGTCTAAACGCTTGACTTTCAGGTCGCGGAGTACCTTCTGCGAAGGTAAACGACAAGCGCCGCTCTGTGAAAGTCAAGCGTTTAGCCATCCCTTGCGGGCGCTTCCCCGCCCGGCGGCCGCTCCTGCGCACCCAACCCGGTCGGGTTTTGGCGTTCCCACCCACGGTGTCCGTTGTTATCACTCCCATTCCTAACGACACACCCACGCTCTTTGGAGTCATTGCGGACTTGATCCGCAATCTCCTACGCTCTTGGGACCCACCCCTTGTCGTCGCTTCGCGTCGTTGCGAGCGGAGAGCAACGGAGCGCGGCAATCTAGAAAAAGAACATCCCGCCGCTGTATATGCCTGACGGAGCCGTACTTTTGAAAATTGGTGACTGCATGTCGCCAAAAGTCAGGCGATGACCTTTTAGGTCACTGATAGAGACCATTTCGGGCATCAATTCGGACTTTTCGTCATGCACCGTGACCTTTTGCGTCACCATGTGGCGTTTGGGCTCGTCGTAGGCCGACGAAAAGGACGAAAAACCAGACAATTAGTCATACGACAAGACCTTTTACCCCATCGCGTGAGGTTGAAGGTGACTGACTGTGACTTTCAGCCTGGAAGCCTGGAGTGTATCCTCAGCGCAAGGCATTTTTGATGAGTCCTTTCCGGCGGCAAGTCACTGCCGTCTGCCTCCCCATGGGCTGTTTGGCTTGAGGGGAGGATTTTTTATGCTTTCACAAAATGAGTTGGTTAGTCCCACTAACCAACTACTCAGCCACTCTTTCCATTAGCAGGCTGAGCACCTCCCGCACGCTTCTCTTCTTGTCGCAATGCGTCTTCAGATAGACTGACCGCTGTTCCAAATATACCCGCTTATTCACTTCAAGCATCATGGATTGGTAAGTGAACGGGCAGGCCGGCGCCTCGGAATTGCTGTAGGGATAGTTAATGCCCACGGAATAACCGTTATCATCAAAAAGGTTCATAGCATATTCCAGCAACTCCTTGCTCGGCTTTGACCAGTCCTCATTGAACCCGATGCATACGTCAACATCCCCCATGTCCTCTGGGAAAGAATGACAGTCAAGCAATAGTGCACCCTCGCACAGGTTGCTCTTCAGCTTCCGTTGATGACCGTCCCACAGATGCAGCAGCCGCGCTTCATGTAGTGCAGGTACCTGTCTTCTATAGCCGTCGAAATGCCGATAGATGATGCCTTGCCCAATATCCTCCATCGGGTCGTTCCGCAGCCGCTCCGCATCCACGATGAACCTTGAGAAGGGGAAGCGCACCGTCCTGATCTTGGCATGTCTGAATCCGTGAAATAGAAAATCCGTGTGCCAATCAGTCAGCCTGAACACCACATCGTTGATAAAACGTTCGTCAATCTGCCAGCCGCTCAGCCTGTCGTCATACAAACCCTCAATGGAAGCATGGGGCTCATTCAAAACAATTCTGTTGTAGTGCATAAGTTATCATTTTAGTTAATACTTAACTCACATCATTTCGACCACCGTGGCATAACTCGGGAGCTCGGTTGGTGTGCGCGTCGCACTCTTGATGTATGGAAATCGTGGCGCAAAGATAGGTTTTTTGGGAAAATCAGGACACCTGAAAGATTGCTTTTCGCATACTCTAGGCATAGTGTTGGCATACTCTAGACATACTCAACCATACTCTGAAGTATGGCTAGAGCGAAGGAAAGAAGAGAGAAGGGTGGATGAAATGCCTTTTGGGGAGGAGTTATTTTGTTTTTGATAATCAAAATTTCTTATTTTTGCTGTTTTATATAACTACTAATAAATTATGAGTAGCAAATTCTTCAACAACGTTGACACTTCTTTGTTTAAAAAGTTCCAAGGCATTGTGGAAGGAATGCCGAATTTCCATAGTTTTCTTGCTGTGGTCGGCTATTTTCGCTCATCTGGTTATTTCAAACTGCGCAAGGAACTCACAAATGTTCAGGAAATCAGAATCCTCGTAGGAATCAATATCGACAATATTTTCAGAAAGCACAATCAAGCCATGCTTTTCCTTGAAGGCGATGATGAAGCAAAGAAGCTTTACACCAAAGATTTTATTCAAGATGTGAAAGACGCCGAGTATTCCCCAGAAGTGGAAGAAGGCATTTTGCAGCTGTGCGATGATATTGTCTCAGGTAAAGTTCAACTCCGCATTCATAAATCAAAGAATCTTCATGCCAAGTTCTATCTCTGCTTGCCTCAGAATTTCAGTCCTAATACTGACGGCTGGGTCATTATGGGTTCGTCTAATATTTCAGAAGCTGGACTGGGTATTACCGAGCCGCCGCGCTACGAACTTAACGTGGCCATGAAGGATTATGATGATGTTGCTTATTGCAAGAATGAGTTTGAAATGCTTTGGAATGAAGGCATTGCCATAACGTCCGACGACATCCAACGTATTAAGGGCCAAACCCATGTGGGTAAATTGCAAACGCCATACGAAATCTTCATCAAGGTGTTGATTGACGCTTTCGGCGACCAGGTTGAGGACGACTTTACGCTTGAAATGCCAAAAGGCTACATGTCGCTAAAATACCAGAGCGATGCTGTGATTCAAGGCTTCCAAATGCTTAAGGAATACAATGGCTTCTTCCTCGCCGACGTGGTAGGTACTGGAAAAACTATTGTTGCTGCCATGATTGCCAAACGTTTTGTGGAAGAAAACGGCCGTAACACCCACATTTTAGTCATCTACCCGCCAGCGGTGAAAGAAAACTGGGAAGACACTTTCAAAGACTTCGGCCTGAAACAGTACTCCAAGTTCATCACCAATGGCAGCTTGAACAAGGTGCTTGATGGTACAGGTAACTTCAACGGGGCTGAAGAGTTTGACCTCGTTATTGTTGATGAAGCACACAACTTCCGTTCAGATACTTCTGGCCGTTATGATGACTTGCAAAGAATCTGTAAGACCCCTCGTGTCAATGAAGGATTAATCGCAGGCACACAAAAGAAAATCATGCTTTTGTCGGCTACTCCGTTAAATAACCACCCGGAAGATTTTCGCAATTTGATTTTGTTGTTCCAAAACGCCCGCAAACCCACTTTAGACGGCATCACCAACATCACCACATTGTTCCAGCCTTGGATTAAACGCTATAACGAGTTGATGCGCAAACGCGGCAAGATTGACAACAGCGAAATCACCACTGAAGCCGACAGAATATATGAGGAAATGCGAACCCGTGTGTTGGATAAGATTTTGGTGCGACGTACCCGTAAGAATCTTTGGAACAATGATGAGTACCGAGCCGACCTGATGTCACAGAATATCCATTTCCCACAGGTTGAGCAACCAAATGAATGTGAGTATCAGCTTGATGAACAACTGAGCGAGTTGTTCTATAATACCATAACCATCCTGACCGATACACCAAGCCCCGACAATCCCAATGGAACGGGCCTGCATTTTGCGCGTTATCGTGCCATCGAGTTCGTTGTGGGTGAGAAAGCGGCGAAATACCGCAATGCGGTGCAGTTCGCGCAAGTGTTTTCTGGCATTTTCCGTGTACACATGGTCAAACGGCTGGAAAGCAGTTTCTATGCTTTCAAACGTTCACTGGCCACATTCCTACGTATCACTAACGATATGATTAAGATGTGGGACGACAACCGCATCCTAATCGCCCCCGAAATTGATGTTAAGGGCATGATGGCACATGATATGGAGTTTGATGCTATCATGGAGAAAGCCATCAACCGTGGCTACGACAAGGAAGAAATTCTTTTCACCCAGTCTGACTTCAATCCCGAATATATCGTCAAACTCCGCGACGATGCCGCCAAATTGGAACAGCTTTCAACGCTTTGGGAAGCCGTTGATGTTGACCCGAAGTTCGATTTGTTTAAGCAGTTGCTTGAAACGGAATTGTTTGAAAAAACAAAGACAGATGCAAGTGGCAATCTCATGGAATTGAACAAGGAAGGCAAACTGGTCGTGTTTTCCGAAAGCGTAGATACCATCAGTTATTTGGGCAAGCGGCTTAAGGAAGAAATAGGACGCAAGGATGTTCTCGTTGTTTCAGCATCCAACCGTCGCAATGTACTCGACGACATCAAGAGTAACTTCGATGCCAACTTTACAGGAGAGAAGTTGAACCAATACAACATAATTCTTTCTTCGGATGTGTTGGCAGAAGGTGTCAACCTGCATCGTAGCAACGTGATTGTCAACTATGATTCGCCGTGGAACGCCACCCGATTGATGCAACGCATAGGCCGTGTAAACCGTATCGGCTCCACCTCCGACCATATCTATAACTATATGTTCTATCCTTCAAAGGACGGCGATAAGCAGATCCAGCTTTACACCAATGCGCTTATCAAACTGCAAGGTTTCCATTCGGCACTGGGCGAGGATGCGCAGGTTTATTCGCGCGAGGAGATGCTTCGCGAGTTCCAATTGTTTGACGATAAGGTTCGCGACAATGTTGACAAACAACTCGAATTGCTCCGCGAGGTGAGGGAACTTTATCAGAAAGACCGTGAGCTTTACAAGCGTGTCAAGGCTTTGCCGTGCAAAAGCCGTACTGTGCGCCGCCCGGAAAACAGGCCAAAAGAGGCACCCTCGCAATCCTCTGTGGTGTATATCACCACCGGCAAGCGCTCCCAATTCTATCAAGTTGTTGCCGATGGCCAACCTGTACCCATTGAATTTCTTGATGCCGCCGAAATGTTGTGGGCCAAAACAGATGAGCCGATAGGCAACTTCATGGCCGTGAAACACTTGCATTACGAACATGTAAGCAAGGCCTACAAAGCCTACATGACCGAAACCACTACACAAGAAACCACCGATAGCTCCATCAACGAAAAACAGATTGACCGTAATGCAACCGTCGCTCTGGCATTCTTGCGCGACATGAAACGCTTGTTTGCATCCGACGAGATTCACGACAAGGTGATGCTGCTTGAAAACTATGTGAATGAAGGCATGTTCTCGCAGCTGACACTCAATCTGACCCGCCTAAGCCGCAAGGCAAATAAGATGCGAGCCAACGCTACTGTTGACGAGTTGAAGAACTACTTGGCCTTTGAAATGGAAAGGCTTTTCGACCATTACTACATTAGCCATGAAAAAATGCAGCGTGAAAGCGAATACCAACAATCTGAAATCATCACCTCTGTAACTTTTGAATAACCATGTATAGCAACGACCAACTACGCAGCCTTTTCCAAGGCAAATTCGACCTGCAAGACTGGAACAAGTTTGTGCTTGATGTTGTCAAGCCTACCGCTTATAGGCAAACACCTGAGCAGTTGGACCTCAACCCCGATGAAGGGATAGGGTATTATCTTGGCCAGAAAAAGACCGATGACAATTATGAGATTGGCCTGTTCTACCTTCGACTTAATTCTTCGGTGAAAAGCCGTCGTGTGGGTCTTCGCCAATTGGTGAAGCCTTATTTACGCTATTTAGTTGATGCAGCCTTGGTCGTATTTGACGATGGCAACAACTGGCGATTGTCGTTCATCTGTGATTTACAAGGCGAGGCTACGGCTCCCAAGCGTTACACATTCGTGTTTGGTGATGCCAACAATTGGTACAATACCGCCGTCAGCCGCTTCATCGAATTGCAGTCAAAGGGTGTGAGCTTCTCAAACCTCAAAGAAGCGTTCTCTGTCGAAGCGCTCACAAAAGAGTTCTACAACGAGTTGTTCGATTGGTACCAGTGGGCGGTTAGTCCAGGATCTGGCATCTATTTTCCGAATAATACGGAAACTTCCGATGATGATTTTGAAGACATCGACAAGAAAATCATCCGATTGATTACTCGGTTAATGTTTGTTTGGTTCATCAAACAGAAAGGATTGGTGCCCGACAGTTTGTTTGAAGAAAAAGACTTGCGGAAAGTGCTGGTTGACTTTGATCCAAGGAGTAACGAACAGGGCAATTACTACAATGCCATCTTACAGAACCTGTTTTTCGCCACGCTTAACCGCGCCATTGAGGACGAAGAAGGGAAGAGGGGCTTCGCCAAACTGAAAGGCAAGCGCGATGTGAAGAGCCTCTATCGCTATGCTGAAATGTTTACGATTAGCGAAGAAGAGGTGTTGCGACTCTTCTCTGAGATACCTTTCCTTAACGGAGGTCTTTTCGAATGCTTGGATAAGACAAAAAAGATTGATGGTGTGGAAACCGCCTACAATTATGATGGCTTCTCGCGAAACGACTTCATCGCCAATGGCCGCTACCGTCACCGCGCATTTATCCCTAACCGTTTCTTTTTTGATGAAAAGCAAGGCTTGCTTAACATCCTGAAACGCTACAACTTCACTATTGAAGAGAATACGCCCAATGAGCAGCAAGTGGCCCTCGACCCCGAATTATTGGGTAAGGTATTCGAAAACCTTTTGGGTGCCTACAATCCTGAAACCAAAGAAACAGCCCGCAATCAAAGCGGCTCTTTCTATACGCCCCGTGAGATTGTTAGCTATATGGTTGACGAGAGTTTGATAGCCTATCTTGGTGACACGCCACTTGTCCGCTCCATGTTTAAGGACGATTTTGAACCTGACGAGTTGCACTGGTCGGATTACCAGCTGATTGCTGGGAAACTAAAAAGCGTCAAGATTCTTGATCCAGCTTGCGGTTCGGGTGCATTCCCAATGGGCTTGCTGAATCGTATCGTAGATTTGCTCCAGAAAATCGAAACCGACAAAACCACTTACGAACTTAAACTAAACATCATCGAAAACTGCATCTATGGCAGCGATATCCAAAGCATAGCGGCTCAAATCACTAAACTACGTTTCTTCATTTCATTGATATGTGACTGCGAAAAAGACACCTCAAAGCCAAACTTCGGAATTCCCACTTTACCTAATTTGGAAACTAAGTTTGTTACTGCTAATTCTTTGATAGGGATTAAAGACAAGGGTAAAGAAATTCAAGGAAACCTTTTTATCGATACTCAGATTTCAGAGCTAAAACAAGAACTATATGAGGTTCGGCATAATCACTTCAGGGCTAAAACGGCTTCTGAAAAAATTAGGCTTCGCAAGACTGACGAATCAATAAGAAGTGAATTGGCTGAATTGCTGTCTCAGGGCTTTCAGACAGGTTTTAATACAGATCAACTGATTTCATGGAATCCCTATGACCAAAATGCTGTCAGTCCATTCTTTGATTCGGAGTGGATGTTTGGCGTAACCGAAGGCTTTGACATTGTGATAGGTAATCCGCCATACATCCAACTGCAAAACGATGGCGGCAAATTGGGAAAACTTTATCAGCCTTGTGGCTTCAGTACTTTCGCAAGTACAGGCGACATCTATTGCCTTTTCTATGAACGCGGCCACCAACTTTTGAAGCAGAATGGCCATTTGTGTTATATTACATCAAACAAGTGGATGCGTGCTGGATATGGCGAAAAAACACGCAACTTTTTTGCCAATGAAACAAATCCCATACTTTTGATTGATTTTGCCGGAGTTAAGATATTTGAAAGCGCTACGGTCGACACAAATATTTTGCTTTTTGCAAAAGCCGACAACCAGCACCAAACCATTTGTGCCGTCACCAACAAACAAAACAAAGACAGCGTAAAGAATTTGAGCGATTTCGTTAAGTCAAACCATTCTTTATGCGATTTTTCGTCTTGTGACAGTTGGGTTATTTTGTCACAGATTGAGCAAAGTATAAAACGAAAGATAGAGTCCGTTGGAACACCTTTGAAAGACTGGGATATAAACATCTTCAGAGGTGTACTTACAGGATGCAACGAAGCATTCATAATATCTAGTGAGAAAAGAGAGGAAATATTACAGAATTGCTCTACAAAAGAGGAAAAGCAGCGCACTGCTGAACTTATACGACCGATTCT
>CAMKAR010000090.1 GCA_946410535.1 uncultured Bacteroidales bacterium | reverse complement strand
ATCTCATCTTTCGACCGCTCGTGATTTGCAATTCGGAAGCGTTGAGAAGGGAATTAACGGTTCGCAAGCGTCCCGCTTGCAGAAGGAACCAGCAGGGAATTTGCAATTCCCGCATGATTGTAGAGACGTCACAATGTGGCGTCTCTACGTGTGTTTTATGTGTGTGGCTGTAGGGACACACCGCGTGCGTCCGTTTTGCGCCGCCGTAGGTCGCGACCTACGGTTACGTGAGGTTGCGTTTTTCAGACGCGCGGGGGCTGTCGCATTGCGGCAGCCGCAAAACGGTTGGATGTTTGTGTTCTATAAGAAACAAAATTCAATTTTTATACAGATTTGTTTCTTGTACTCCACAAAATTTTCCTATATTTGCACCGTTAAACCACATGGGAATATGGAAATCATCAATCGGCCTGACTATACGGGAAAAGTGATGCGCCTTTTCGGCAAGGGACTGATTATTGCGCTTACTGGCCAGCGCAGGGTTGGGAAAAGTTTTATTATGAAGCAGATTATCAATCTGTTGGATGCGGAAAAGTCAAACAATATCATCTATGTGGATAAGGATGACGAAAGATTCAACTTTATTCGTTCCCATGTCGAGTTGACGGAATACGTTGAAGGGAAACTCATTTCGGGCGAAAACAACTACCTTTTTGTTGATGAAGTTCAGAATATCAGCGAGTTTGAACTGGCCTTGCGAAGCCTGCACACCCGTGAAGCCTGTGAGATAGTCATCACCGGGAGCAACGCCAAAATGCTTTCTTCTGAATTGAGCACTTATCTTTCTGGCCGTTGTGTCGAGTATCACATCCAAAGCCTTGATTATTCGGAATTTTTGGTTTTCCACCAGTTGCCCGACAATAACCAGTCGATGATTAGTTATTTGAACCATGGCGGAATGCCCCAGTTGAGCCGAATCGGTCTCGACGAGAAAGATCTTGTAAACGATTATCTGCAAAGCGTTTACAATACCATTATCCTGAAGGATGTGGTTGAACGTGAGGACATTCGCAACATTTCCCTGTTGAAGAATCTGGTGCGGTTTGTTGGCGACAACATCGGCAAGCCCTTCTCCGCGACCAGCATTGTGAAATATTTGAAAAGCCAACAGGTGGATTCGTCCACAAAGGTCATCCTCAGTTATTTGGACTATTTGTGTAATGCTTTTATCATCCATCGCGTCAATCGTTATGACATTCATGGGAAACGCCTGTTTGAAATCAACGACAAGTATTATTTTGAGGACATAGGAATCCGCAACTCATTGGTGCAAGGCGGTTTGGCTCAAAGCATAGAGAAAATCATCGAAAACGCTGTTTACCTGCATCTTGTGCGTCTTGGCTATGAGGTGACGGTAGGTTATCTTCAAAAAGCCGAGATTGATTTTGTGGCCAAAAGAAACGAGAGCGTTGTTTATGTTCAGGTCACCTACTTGTTGCCTACGGAGGAAACCGTTTTGCGTGAGTTCGGCAACCTGATGCTGATTAAGGACAACTACCCGAAGTATGTGGTATCGATGGACGAACTCTACGAAAACAAGGATTATCAAGGCATAAGGCACATGCATTTGCGCCAGTTTTTGTCAACCAAGGAACTATGAAAAACATTCATCTGATGAAACAAGTCAAAATCACATTGGTTTTTCTTCTTTCGATGCCGTTGTTGGCTTTTTCCCAACATAGGGAAAAACAAAACTATCCATCCGCCTTCAACGCGGCCTACGAAGTCTGCCCCGACGTTCCACGAGGCTTGTTGGAGGCCATCTCGTTCACCAACACGCATTGCCATCACCTGACCGATGCCAACTACCATCACGACGGCCCCGATGCCATGCCTCGCGCCTACGGCTTGATGGGCCTGGTGCGCGACGGGAAGAACTATTTCCGTGAGAACCTGCACCTTGTGGCGGAGCTTTCAGGCATTTCGGAAACGGAAATCCTCGAAAACCCCGAAAAGAATGTGTTGGCCTACGCCATGGCTTTCACTCGCTTGGCGAAGGAAGCCAAAGCCGCCGAAATCAAAGGCTATCTGTCCGTCGTCTATCGGCTTTCGGAGCTACCGATAGGGGAGGGGAAGGACGACTATCCGATGCAGTCGATGCTTTATTCGGTGTGTGTGTTCCTCAACGACAGCGTCAGGGCTGCCCAGTTCGGCTTCCCGAAATATGACATCGACCTGAAGACGGTTTTTGCAGGGCATTACGACTTGCTCACTGCTCCCGAATTGGGTGTTTCGCGCAGTCCCGACTACCCGCCCGCCATTTGGGACCCCGCGCCGCCGTGCAACTTTGAGCCTCGCACCAAAGAAGTGAGTGCCGTTGTAATTCATTATACTGAAGGTAGTTATGCGGGCTGCATCAGCTGGTTCAAGAACTGCGATGCGCAGGTGTCGGCGCATTATGTCATCCGTTCCGTCGACGGACAAGTCACGCAGATGGTGCGCGAGGCCGACAAGGCTTGGCACGCCCGCTCGGCCAACGGCTACACCATCGGCATCGAACATGAGGCTTACGGCGACATTTGGAGTTTTTTCACAGAGGCAATGTATCGCTCTTCCGCCGACTTGGTGCGTAACATCTGCTCGCGCTACGAAACCATCGACGGGCATCGCACCTTCTATCGCGACACTTTGGACAACGGCACATTGCTGAATAGCGGTGTCCACGACCTCGGCGGCGAGGAGGCCTGCACCAAAATCCGTGGCCATCAGCATTATCCCGACCAAACCCACACCGACCCAGGGCCGTATTGGGACTGGAACTATTACTACAAACTCATCAACGAAGGCACGCCCGTCACCGTTTTGGAAGGCGAGGAAGGCCGCCTCGACCATACAAATTATGGCAACGACGAACGCAGGATTTGGGTCATCAAAGGCCCTGACGTTTCAACCATTCAGCTGGATTTCAGCAGTTTCGGCATGGAGCCTGACTACGACTTCCTTTGGATTTATGACGGCGACAACGTCTATGCCCCAAAAATCGGGCGGTGGAACACGCAAAGTCCGGGCAGGGTGCAGTCGTCGGGCAACGTGATGTGCGTCGAGTTTCGCTCCGACTGCGGCATCACGGCTGCGGGTTGGGAAGCCTCTTGGAAAGCCTTGGTGCCTTCCGTGCCCACCCCTGAGGTGGAAATCGCCGATGGGGTTTCCCCCAATCCCATTCGCGACGGCTTCACGATACGCACCTCTGAGATGGGCTTCATCGACGTGGCCGTCTATGACATCGTTGGCAATTGCGTGCTGCCGCTTGTGCGCTTCGAAACCACCGTGAATATTGATACAAGCGCTTGGCCTGCTGGTGTTTATGTGGTCAACTATGGCAGTCCGGGTGTGATGGGTAAAGTGGTCAAGCTGGTGAAGCTGTAAAGTGTCGGTTGAAACAATATTCGGCATGAACTTGCGTTCATCTTGATAAATTTCCTATCTTTGCAACCTATTTTGGAATTGTAATGAGACACACCATCCTAATATCGAGAGCCTTACTGCTGCTCATGGCTTGTGTTTGCTCGATTTTCGCGAAGGCGCAAGACCCCTGCGAAATCACCTGCAATGTCGACATGCCCGTGTGCAGCCAGTCGGCTGTGACGCTCAGCGTTCCCAACAACTACCTCTATTCCTATTCTTGGACGCCAGGTGGGCAAACCACCAGCAGCATCACGGTGCGTCCCTTCTCCACCACGACCTACCGTGTGGAAATCCGTGAGGCCGAAAGCGGCAATGAGGTGTGCCAGTCGGAGTTTACCGTCGAGGTGATGCCCCGTTTTGAGGTGGATTTCCGCCAGCTGAAGCTCACTTGTAGCAACCGTGAGGAAGAAAACGGACGCAATGCGCAAGTGGTGGCCATGGTCGACAGCCTCGCCACGGTTTACGAGCCGCCTTTTGTCTACCAATGGGAGGTCAGCCCCTTGCATATCGCCCCCAACGACCCGAGCTGGGCTATCGGTTTGGAAGCTTACAAATACTATTATATAAAGGTGACCGACGGGCGCGGCTGTATGCAACGCGACAGCGTGACGCTGCGGGCTTATCCCAATCCCGTGGCCGAAATCACCACCGACCCTGGCGATACCGTGTATCTGCAAAACCCGCATGTGACCTATTCGTTCGAGAACCTTTCGGCTGATACGTTGGATATCAGCAACTTTTATTGGGTCCTCAACCAGCAATACAACATCACATCGACCGAAAACGAGCCGCGCTTCACCTATGTGGAGACAGGCGACTATAGCACCGAGCTGAAGGTCTATAACCCGCAAGGGTGCGACACCTCGTATTATCATACCGTCAAGGTGGAACCCGTCAAATTGAAGATTCCGAATGTGTTTACACCCAACGGCGACGGCACCAACGACTACTTCATCATCTCGCTCGACGGCGGTAGCGACATGCCTTCGGGCGGCGACAACGGAAGCCGTGGCTACCGTGAGTCGGGTAACGAATATGAGAACTACGAGCCGTTGAACCGTTATTATGAGTCGTCGGAGCTGACCATCTTCAACCGCTGGGGACGCGTCGTCTACCATTCGAAGGACTATCAGAACGACTGGGACGGCGGAGGACTCTCCGACGGCACCTATTTCTATGTGCTGAAGTGCCACGGCCTGAAGAACGACGCCACCTACCAAGGCTCGGTGATGATCATCAAATCACAAAGACAACCCGCATCAAGATGAAAAGACTGATTCCTATCATAACTTTGGCCCTGATGATGCTCGTGGCTTGCAATGGCCGCGACGGGCAGCAAGGCCAGCTCTCGACCGACCTCGTGACCAATCCCAAATCGGCCGTCGAAACCTCAAACAAGCAGGCAGGCATCAAGTTCGACAAGGAAGAACACGACTTTGGCACGCTGCTTCAGGGCGAGGTGGTCACTTATTCGTTCCACTTCACGAATGTGGGCAATGCGCCGCTCATCATCAGCGAGGTGGGTTCGAGCTGTGGCTGCACCGTGGGCGACTATTCGCGTGAGCCTATCGCGCCAGGCAAGACGGGCGACATCAAGGTGACTTACAACAGTTCGGGCCATCATGGTTTCCAAAGCCGTTTCCTCACCGTCATGTCGAACACCAATCCCGCAAAGACCACGCTTCGTATCAAGGCAAAAGTGCAAACACCCGATCAGTATTAGTTTAGAGTTTAGAGACGATAGGTGTCAATGCGAGTAACGAACCAAAATAGAAAAACAATTTTAAATCTTTAGTTTTTAAATCTTTAAATCACTTATAATGAATACGTTATTTATCCTTTTACAAGATGCTGCCGCAGCAGGTCAAGGCCAAAGCCCTTGGACGAGCTTGATTTTCATCCTCTTGCTCATCGTTGTTTTCTGGCTTTTCTTCATACGTCCGCAGTCGAAGAAGGCCAAGGAAGAGCAAAAGTTCCGCGAAGGCCTGCAAAAAGGCGATAAGGTGGTCACCATCGGTGGCTTCCATGGCAAGGTGGTCGAGGTGAAAGACACCACCGTGGTCATCTCACTCGCCCCCAACACTGAGGTGGAGGTCGAAAAGACCGCCCTCGTCCAAAACGGCAACCGCGTCGGACAAGCCTAATCACGGAGCGGGTTTTGACATGACAGACCAATTGGATCGCATCAAAGAGAAGGTGGAACGCACCAACAAGCACTCCGCCTTCACTTTCCTCGTGTTTTTGGTTATCTCGACGGGAGCTTGGTTTCTGGTCAAGCTGTCGGAAAACTATACGACGCAAACTACGTTTCGGCTTCAGCTTGCCGACGTGCCCGCCGACCAATGGATTGCATCCGATGAGCAGTCGGTCAAGATGTCGTTGAACATCGACGGCTTCCATACCCTGCGCTATAAGATGATACGCGAGCCTAAACGTGTGGTTACCATTGCCTTGGGCGATGTGCCTTACCGTCAGGAGAACGCCGACACCTATTCGTTCAGCAGCCAATATGTGGCGGAGAAAATCGCCGATAGGCTCGACATCAGCCCGACCGACGTCACCATCAACGAAAGCAAGATTTACTTCACGATGAATCCACTGAAGTCGAAAGTGGTGCCTATCGCGTTGCGTTTCGACATTAAGACGCAACGGCAGTTTGGCGTTTACGGCATCCCCACGTTGGACCCGGCTTCGGTTACCGTCTTCGGTCCCGAGGAAGTCGTCGACACGCTTCGTTCGGTGCAAACCGAAATGCTCTCCAAGTCGAACGTGAGCGAAGGCTTTACCGAGAATGTCGCCCTCGATTTGTGCAGCGGACGAATCCATTCCAACATCAAGGAAGTGAAGGCCACCTTTGAGGTGGAGAAATTCACGGAGATGGATGTCGAGGTGCCCATTCAGGTGACTGACAGCCTGAAATACAGGTTTTTCCCCGAAACGATGTCGGTGAAATGCCTTGTGGCCATGCGCGACTATGCCGCCATCACCCCTGAGAGTTTCAGTGTCGTCGTCGATCGTGAGCAGCTTAAAGCCATGCAGCCCTTGCTTGACGTGCGCCTCACCTCTTGGCCACCCACCGTGCAAGTCCTCAGCACCCGCCCCGACAAGGTGGAATATCTTATCGTGCAATGAAAAAGGTCGCCATAACGGGAAACATCGGCAGCGGCAAGTCGTGGGTCTGCGAGTTGTGGAAACAAAGGTTTGGAATCCCTGTCTACAGCAGCGACGATGCCGCCAAACGAATGTATTTCCTTCCCGAAGTGCGCCAACAAATTCGTGAACGTTTCGGCGATGGCTTCTACATTGCTGACAATGAGTTAAATAGAAAATACATTTCCGAATTGGTTTTCAGCGATGAAACTGCCCAGCGCGACTTGGAAGGCATTCTTTATCCCGCATTGTTCGTCGATTTTGAGCAGTGGACGGCAAGGCAGAGTGCGCCTTACGTCCTGTTTGAGTCAGCATTGGTTTTCGAGAAGCGTCTCGAAAAGCGGTTCGATGCCGTGGTGATGGTGACGGCTTCCGAAACCATCCGTCTGCGTCGTGCCATGTCCCGCGACCATTGCGACGCAGGTGCTGTTAGGGCGCGTATGGCCAGGCAATGGCCCGAAGAAGGCAAGCGTCTCTTGTCCGATTATGTCATTTGGCATGAAAACGACGACGAAGACGAGACCCTAAAGGAGCAAATCCAGCGGTTGCACGACATATTTCGGCAAGCGAAATAACAATTTCGACTTTTTTCTTGTTTGTATCGCTTTTTTCCGTATCTTTGCCCAATTCCCCTTTGGGCGAACCAATTTTGAATTTTAAATTTTAAATCTGAAATATTGAATTATTGATATGGAGAAATTATTGCTTTTAGGCGATGAGGCCATTGCACAAGGCTTCATCGACGCTGGCGGCTCGGCCATCAACAGCTACCCGGGCACGCCTTCAACCCAAATCACAGAGTACGTCATCAACTCGAAGCAAGCCAAGGAACAAGGCGTGATCGCCAATTGGTGCGCCAATGAGAAGACCGCCCTTGAGGCCTCCATTGGCGTGGCCTACGCCGGCAAGCGTGCCATGACCTGCATGAAGCACGTGGGTCTCAACGTTTGCGGCGACCCCTTCATGAATGCCGCCATCATCGGTACGAAGGGCGTCCTCATCGTCGTGGCCGACGACCCGTCGATGTTCTCGTCGCAAGACGAACAAGACAGCCGCTTCTATGGCCACTGGGCCATGATCCCCATGCTGGAACCTTCGAACCAACAAGAGGCATACGACATGGTGCACTACGGCTTCGAGCTGAGCGAGCAACTCGGCACGCCAGTGCTCTACCGCATCCCGACCCGTTTGGCCCACAGCCGTGCTGGCGTGGTGCGTAAGCCCGTGCGTCCGCAAAACGAACTCACCGAGCCTGCCGACGCCAAGTCGTTCGTGCTGCTTCCGGCCAACGCCAAGCGTCTCTATCGCAACCTCATCGACAAGCAACCCGCTTTCACCGAGGCTTCGGAGACTTCAGGCTACAACAAGTACTTTGACGGCTCGAAGAAGAATATCGGTATCATCACCACGGGTATTGCTTACAACTACCTGATGGAGAACTTCCCCGATGGCCAATGCCCCTATCCCGTCGTGAAGG
>CAMKAR010000089.1 GCA_946410535.1 uncultured Bacteroidales bacterium | reverse complement strand
TCAGCACATCCTTGCCGTTGATTTTCACCACGGTGCTTTGCTCCGACTCGATGGGCTTGTAGTAAGGGTAAATACCTTTAGCCTTGGCTTCTTGCGGGGCTTTATATCTTGCACATGATTTCTGTAACAGATTAGTTCTCATCGCGTTATGAATTATAGTTGTTTGATATATGTTCTTGCTCTCTTGGTGAGGTCGTGTTCGAGATAGCGCCAGAGGTTCTGCACGCTCGTGTTGTCCTCAAGCTCTCGTGTCGACTCGATGTATTTGATGCCGTTTTTCGTGATGCCTTCCGCAAACTTGTGGAAAATCATCGCGTTCACGCCTTTGTTCTTGTATTTCTCGTCGATGGCGATCAGCAGCAGGTCGATGGTGTCGTTCTGCTTGAATGCCCTCAGCATGTGGATCCAGCCAAAGGGAAACAGCGATCCGTTGGCCTTCTGCATCGCCTTGGAGAGCGACGGCAGCGCCACACCGAAACCCACCACCTGTTCGTCGGAATCGAGGACGATGGAAACGTAGTCGACGTTGATATTGGTCACAAATTGTTTCTTCAGGTCCTCACACTGGCCCACCGACAGCTCCGAAAAGCCGTGCAACTGCGAATAGGCCGAATTCAGGCACTTGAACACGCCATCGAGATAAGGAGCCAGCTCGGCGCGGTTGCGGAACGCGGCCTGATGCAGGCTGTTCTTGACCGAGACCAACTGCGCCATGCGCTCATAACGGTCGGGGATCACCTCTGGCACCTTGATAAGGTACTCCACATAGTCGGCGTCTTTCTTGTATCCCAAAGCCGTCAGATGCTCCTCGTAGTAGGGCGCATTGTACTTTCCATAGGCCGTCGGCAGCTTGTCGAAACCCTCCACCAATATCCCTGCCGCATCAAACTCAAGGAAACCCATCGGGCCGCTCATCACATTCATCCCCTTTTCCTTGGCATAGCCTTCCACCGTGTCAATCAAGGCTTTCGAAACATCATGGTCGTCGACGAAGTCAATCCAGCCGAAGCGGCAAATCTTCTCGCCCGTCTTCTCGTTGTACTTCCGATTGATGATGCCTGCCACGCGCCCCACAATGTCGCCTCTTTCGTCATAGGCCAACCAATACTTGCCCTCGCACACCTCGAAGGCGTGGTTTTTCCCGGGCGTCAGCGTATCGCGATCCATCGACTCGATTTGCGGGACATAGTAAGGATTGCCCTTGTAGAGTACATTGGGAAAATGCACAAACGCATTCAATTCCTTCCTCGTGGCGACTTCTTTAATCTTGGTAATCATCGTGCAAAAATAGTTTTTTATTAGGTTCAACGACTCAATTTTTCAAAATTTATCGAATTTCGGGGCTGGAAAAGGTCGGGCAACGCCATGCCATAAACCGCGTCGCGCAACAGTTTTCCCAAATCCTCGACCGATGCGGTTTCCTTTTGTTTCTCAACCGAAACCACAGGCCCGATGCCAATCCTGACTTGCCTCCCCGACTTGTTGAGCACCTCTTTGGGCAGGCGCACCGTGCGCACCTTCCAGTTGATGAGACCCAAAAAATAGAAAAAGGTGGAGTTGCGGTCGAAGAAACGGATGGGCAGCACCGGAACTTTCATCTTCTGTATCAAGCGGATGGCCGAAGTTTGCCAAGGGCGGTCGTAGATGCGGAAGTCACGAAGATGGAAGTCGGACACGGCTCCGGCGGGGAAGATACCCAACGGGTGTCCGGCCATCACTTGTGCCAGTGCCTTGCGCACGCCCTCAATGCTTTCCTTGGTGGCCTTCGCCGCGTCTTTCGTGGCCGGCACCACGCTGATGAAGTTGTCCTTGATGGTCTTCACCAAATTGAGGAACTGGTTGGCCATCACCTTGTAGTCGTCGCGGAAATGCCCGACGAGGTCGATGAGGATGAGGCCGTCCATGCCACCGTAGGGATGGTTGCTGACAGTCACAAACGGCCCGTCAGCCAAAGCAGCAAGATACTCAAATCCAGCCACTTCGTAGTTGACGTTCAGGTCTTTAAGGAAAGCGTCGACGAAATCGGGGCCAGTAAGGTCTTCATGCCTACCGTAGCGTTCGGCCAATTGGTCGATGCCCGTGAATCGCAACACCTTTTGGGCCAACTTATGCCCTTTCTCACCTCTGAAAACGGGCGACAAGGCTTCAATCTCTTCCATCGTCAGCAAGGCCATCGTCATTTCTCCTTTCTTTTCCTGAAGACCACGAATTCATTCATCGCGAAATTGAACGTTCCCGAAACGCAAAGCGCCAACAGGTTGCAAATCACAACGTCCCACTTGGTCAGGTATTGGATCAGCATCAATGCGCCCATCTTGACGAGGAAACCACCGATGCACGAAATGTTGTAGGGCCAGAAATGCACCAAAAACGACCTCGACGTCATTTGGGGCACGCGGTCTTTCCAAATAAAGTGGTACGACAAGAGGAAATTGACCAACACGGCGCACTCGAACGAGATGACGGGCGAAATGATGACCTCGCCCACATAGCCGTCGAACACGAAATGCGAGAACACCCATAGCACCAGCGTGTCGACGAGCGTTCCCACCACGTTGCCGATGATGAACTTCGGCACCCGTTTCAATATGGCCACCTGAGCCTTAGTCATTCTTGTGCTTCGGGTCTATTTTGGAGTAGTAACGGGCATCCTGGAAAATGGTGACGAAATAAATGACTATCAGCGCCAAAAGGATGACAAAGCCGATGACGTCGAGGATGTGCATCTCGAACATGCCGCCCATCCACGGGATTTGGAGCGCGAAGGTGCGCAACGACTTTACACCTATTAATATAAGACAAGCCAAAATGCAAATGATTCGCAGCTCGGTGGGACCCAATTTGGCGTAGGTCAGGCGGAACTCGCCCTTGAGGTGGGCGTTCATGGCCACGTTGAGCGTCAACATGAGGTAGACCACCAAAATGACGCACGACAAGTCGAAGCGCATGAAAGGCGACAAGCCCGCACCCATGAACATCAAGGCCTCGTTGATGGCATCCATCGTGTGGTCGAGATAGAAGCCATAGATGGGCCTTTGCTGGTTGCGCACACGGGCAAGGGTGCCGTCGAGCGAATCGCCATACCAGTTGACGACGAAACCCAAGATGCTGACCCACAGGAAGTGAACGCTGAGACCCGACAAGATGAAGCCCAAGGCGATGAGGCCAGCCCCAACGTGTCCGACATAGGTGAGCATGTCGGAATCGACCCACTTAGGCTGGCGTTCGGCCAACCAAACGAGGGCCTTCTTCTCTGCCGCATTGAGCAGCGAAGTCTGTATACGTTTCGAGTTTTCCATTTTCTTTTCGTTTTCCATAACAATAGATTTGGGTGCAAAAATATCCTATAAATCCAACATGGAACTTTTTTTTTCATTCTATAGGTTGTTTTTTTCAATCAATCCGAAAAAAACGGAAATCTTGCATCAAATTGGTTTTCCACCCCTTCAGAAACTTTTTTTTCTTTTTCGTCAAAAAAGGTCGAACGGAAAACATTATTTGATAAATTTGCGGCTTCAATAACAAAACAGAAATAGAAACAACGCAAATACAACATGTCAAAAGGTAAAATCACACAGATTATCGGCCCCGTGGTCGATGTCTATTTTGAGAACGGTGAAGCCACCCTCCCGAAGATCCACGACGCCCTTGAGGTAGTGCGCCCCAACGGCAAGCGCGTGGTGCTCGAATGCCAGCAGCACATCGGTGAGGACTCGGTGCGTACCATCGCCATGGACTCGACCGACGGCCTCATGCGCGGCATGGAGGTCAACCTCCTTGGCAAGCCCATCTCCATCCCCATCGGCAACCAAATCAAGGGCCGCCTGCTCAACGTGACAGGCGACGCCATCGACGGCATCGGCGAGCTTGACCGCAAGACCGAATACCCCATCCACCGCGAGGCACCCAAGTTTGAAGACTTAGCCACCTCGAAAGAGGTGCTCTTCACCGGCATCAAGGTCATCGACCTGCTTGAGCCTTACCTGAAGGGCGGCAAGATTGGCCTCTTCGGTGGCGCCGGTGTGGGCAAGACGGTGCTCATTATGGAACTCATCAACAACATCGCGAAAGGCTACAACGGCTACTCGGTGTTCACCGGCGTGGGCGAACGTACCCGCGAGGGCAACGACCTGCTCCGCGAAATGATCGAGTCGGGCATCATCAAATACGGCGACGAGTTCGTCAAGGCCATGGAAGAAGGCGACTGGGACCTCTCGAAGATCGACAAGAAGGCCCTTGCCACCTCACAGGCCACCTTGGTCTTTGGCCAGATGAACGAGCCTCCTGGGGCACGTGTGAGCGTGGCCTTGTCGGGCCTCACCGTGGCCGAGTCGTTCCGCGACGAGCTGAACGACGGCGTCGACGACATCCTGCTCTTCATCGACAACATCTTCCGCTTCACGCAAGCCGGTTCGGAGGTGTCGGCACTGCTTGGCCGTATGCCCTCGGCTGTGGGTTACCAACCGACGTTGGCCACCGAGATGGGTCAAATGCAGGAGCGTATCACTTCAACCAAGAGCGGGTCCATCACTTCGGTGCAGGCCATCTACGTGCCTGCCGACGACTTGACCGACCCTGCCCCGGCCACCACCTTCTCGCACTTGGACGCCACCACCGTGTTGAGCCGTAAGATCGCCGAGTTGGGCATCTACCCTGCCGTCGACCCGCTCGACTCCACCTCACGCATCCTCGACCCGATCATCATCGGGCAGAAGCACTACGACACCGCCCAGCGCGTCATCCAGCTGCTGCAACGCAACAAGGAACTGCAAGACATCATCGCCATCCTCGGCATGGAAGAACTCTCGGAAGAGGACAAGATCGTCGTCCACCGCGCCCGCCGTGTGCAGCGCTTCCTCTCACAACCGTTCCACGTCGCCGAACAGTTCACCGGCCTGAAGGGCGTGATGGTGCCGATTGAGGAGACCATCCGTGGCTTCAACATGATCATGGACGGCGAAGTGGACCAATATCCCGAAGCCGCCTTCAACCTCGTTGGCACCATCGACGATGCCATCGCCAAGGGCGAAGAGCTGCTGAAGAACGCTAACGCCAATTAATTCATGGTGTCATGAACGTCGAAATCATATCACCAAACGCAACGCTGTTTGAAGGCGAAGCCACGGCGGTCACCGTGCCGAGCAAGAAGGGACCTTTCACCCTGCTTGAGCACCACGCCGCCATCGTCGCCATCCTTGAGGCCGGCAAGGTCAGCCTCACCGATGCCAACGGCGAGCAAAAGGAGTTCCTCATCAAAGGCGGCTTCACCGAGAATCACGACAACCACCTGACCATCTGCGTAGAGCTATGAAAAACAACGTGTTGACAAAATACTTGGCCGTATTCCTGCTGCTCTGCCTCGTCTTCGACGGCGTGCTGCTCTGCTTCTTTGCCGACAAGCCCTGGTGGAACAATTGGATGATCATGGGTCCCAACCTCTACATGGTGCTGGGCGCCTTCTATTGCCACCTGATGAAGAAAAACATCGACAGCCATCCCAACAAACTCACATGGCTGCTGGTCTACAAAGGCATCAAGATCGCGCTTACCGTAGCCGCCATGGTGCTCTACATCCTCTTCGTCAAGGCGGGCAGCAAGGCTTTTGTCATCATCACGGCTTCGGCCTACCTTATCGCATTGGTCGCGGAGACCTGTGTTTACAACCATTATATCAAGAACTTGAACAAAGAAATCAAGGAATGAAAAATGTTTTCCGTCATATCACGTTTTTCTTGGTCTTCGCGGCCCTGCTGATGCCAGCTTGGGCTTTTGCCCAAGACAGCATCGCTGCCGCACCCACCGAGGAAAGCCCCGCCCCAACCGAGAAAAAGGCTGAGAAGTTCGACGCCAAGTCGTTCATCTTCGGGCATACGGGCGACTCGTATTGCTTCCACATCACGGAAATCAACGAGCACCCCGTTTGCGTGTGGTTGCCCGTCATCGTCAAATGCAAGGACGGCGGCGGCTGGCACGTCTTCTCGTCGAAGCACGTCTGCGAGCTGAAAGAAGGCGAGACCTTCAACCACAAGGGCGCCAACTTCTTCATCGAACCCATCAGCGCCGACAAATATCCTGGCAAGCTGGTGGAAGTGAAGGCCGACGGCAGCATCTCGCGCCCGTTCGACATCTCGTTCACCAAAAACGCCTTCGGCATTTTCCTGGTGTGCGCCTTCCTCTTCGCCTTCTTCCTGCCCGCCGCGAGGAAATACAAGAAAGACCCGATGGGCAAGCCCACCAAGTACCAAGGCTTAGTGGAATGGCTTACCTACACCGTCTTGGACGGCATCATCCGCCCCAACATCCCCGCAAAGAAAGTGAACAAGTTCGCACCTTATCTGTTGACGGTGTTCTTCTTCATCTTCTTCGCCAATCTGTTCGGCCTGATTCCGTTCTTCCCGTTCAGCGCCAACGTGACGGGCAACCTGAGCATCACCGTGGTCTTGGCCCTGCTGACCTACTTCTTCGTGAACGTCTTCGGCAACCGTCACTACTGGAAAGACATCCTTTGGCCCGACGTGCCCATCTTCCTGAAGGCCTTCATCACCAAGCCCTTCGCCTTGATGGTCCGTCTGTTCGCCAACATCTTGGCCGGACACATCGTCATCATGGTGCTCATGGCGCTGATCTTCATCATCGGCGGCATGTATGGCGCGGGCATGGGCAGCGTGATGAGCATCGTCTCCATCTTCATGACCATCTTCATGACGGCCTTGGAGTTGCTGGTGGCCTACATCCAGGCCTATGTCTTCACCATCCTGTCGTCGCTGTTCATCGGCATGGCGCAACATGAACCTGAACACGAATAATCCTGTACGGCTGCCACATTGTGACAGCCCTACAAACCAACGAATAAACAATTAAACAAATAAACAACCAACAATTCTAAATTCAATCATCATGTTATTATCAATCCTTCTTGACGCGGTATCGTATGTGCCAGGTTTGGCCGCCATCGCAGCCGCTATCGCAGTGATCGGTGCCGCCATCGGTATCGGTAGAATCGGTCAGTCAGCCATGGAAGCCATGGCCCGTCAGCCCGAAGCCGCCAGCAAAATCCAGTCTGGCATGATCATCGCCGGCGCTCTCGTCGAAGGTGCAACGCTGTTCGCCATCGTCGTGTGCGTGTTGGCCGTCCTCGGCTAATGGACGCGAGACACGAGACTACGGGACTACGGGACCGTAAAACGTCCCGAAGTCCCGTGTCCCGAAGTCCCATGTCAACAATCAACGATTAAACAACCAACAATTAAACCTATAAAACATGGATTTATTTCTTCCCGAAAGTGGATTAGTGATATGGATGCTCATCGCCTTCCTCATCGTCTTCGCTATCTTGGCGAAGGCCGGTTGGCCGATGATCATGGATGCCGTCGAAAAACGCAACGCCCACATCGCCGACTCGTTGCTGAAGGCCGAAGAAGCCAACAACGCCTTGGCCGGCATCGAACAGAAGCAGAAAGAGACCTTGGCCGCCACGCAAGCCGAGCAGATTCGCATCATGAAAGAGAGCCAGGACCTGAAGAACCAGGTGATCGAAGAGGCGAAGGTGCAGGCCCGCAAGGAAGCCGAGAAGATCGTGGCTGACGCCCGACTGAAGATCGAAAAGGAACAGGCCGAGGCCATGGCCAACATCAAGAACGAGGTCATCGCCCTCTCGGTCGACATCGCCGAGAAGCTGCTCCAACGCGAGCTTGACGACAAACCGTCGCAAAGCGCTTACATCGAGCAACTGCTCAAGAACAACCAACCCCGAATTGAAGCATAAGCCATGGACAACGGAAAGATATCGGTCAGGTATGCGCGGGCCTTGTTCCAAGTAGCCCAAGAGCAAGGCTGCGAGGCTGAGATCTACGACGGCCTGACGCGTTTTGCCCACAACTACCTTTTGGCCATCGGCCAGTTCAACGAGGTGCTGGCCGACCCCATCGTGGCACGCGAGGAGAAAGTGAAGCTGCTCGAAATGGCCGTCGGCGAGCCTATGCACGACACGCTGAAGCAGTTCATCGCCTTCGTGGCCGACCAAAAACGCGAGG
>CAMKAR010000088.1 GCA_946410535.1 uncultured Bacteroidales bacterium | reverse complement strand
CCGAGGCCGTCACCTGCAGCTGGTCCCAGAGCTTGGCCCAGGCGTTGACGCGCACCTGCCACGACACTTTGTGATCCCCGTACTCAACATGTTCAGGTTCGCCAGAACCATTAATACGGTCGTACTCCATACGATAGCCATAGTCATAAACGTTGGCGTACAATCTGACATTGAAGAAGCCCGTCGGACGGTAGGTCATATTGAGCGAGGTGCCATAGCGCCACGAGGTTCCCATATTATAAGGCATTGAATAACTGACGATTCTGTCGAGATAATCGTCATATTCGGAATCGGTCAGCGAGCTGACTTCGTTGGTGCTCAGGCGTCCGTAAGCCTCGATGCCGATGTTGCCGAAACGTTCGAAGAACTTCTGCCATCCGGCTTCCATGTTGTGGGTAAAGCTGTTTTTGAGACTTGGGTTACCAGTAGAATAGCTGTCCTCTCCATACCTACGGAAGGTGCTGATTTCTTCCTCCTCGGGGTGCGACATACGCATCGTGTAGTTGAGCTTGAAATTATGCATGCTCTCCGTGCGGTAGGTCAGGTGGATGGAAGGACGCACGTTCCAGAAAAACAGCGTGTTCTCGTCAGCAAAAGGCATCTTGCTATCATAATTATAATAGACAAAGTCGCCGCCGACGCCCACGCCCGTGCTTAGGGTGAATCCGCCCAAGTGGTGTGTCCAGTTGACGTCGCCGTTCACGCCTGTCTCCCCTCCATTGAAATGATAGGTGCGCAACAAGTCGAGGCTGTCGTAAGTAACGCCACCATCGTTAGAATAATAACGTTTGTAGTCGTTGTTCCAATACTGATGGTCGGCACGCAAGCCATAGCTCATTTCGCCATCCTCGCTGTAGGGACGGTTGTAACGCGCATCCAGGTCGAAGCCGAAGCCAGACATGTTGGTCAGCAGATGACGGTTCTCGTCAAGGTCATAATACACGTCATAGAAACGGTTGTAGTACTGGTCCGTGGCATTCCTATTGAGTCTTGAGTTCAAGCCAATGCGAAGGTTGTGACCCTTCTCGTCGAATTTCTTGGTGTAGTCGATGCCGAAGTGTCCGAAACCCGACCGAGAGATGGAGGTGTCGCCAATTTGATAGTCCAACACGCTATCCGCCACATAGAAAGACTGGCCGTCGATGCGGTGGATGAAGCTGTTGCTTTTGTTGTAGAAACCGCCAGCATCAAACGAGATGTCGCTTGTGGAGTCGATCTCATAGTCGATGTTCGCGAAGAAGTTGCCGCTGAGACGGCGGTTGTGCTCATCGGTGGTGTCGGTCTTGTACCACACCGTGTCGAACGGGCTATCCTCTGAGGCCTTCTCGCGCTTCATCTCCCAGCTTTCGGTATGGTTGTCGCGGAAGTTGTAGCGTCCCGAAACAAACAGATTGACACTCAATTTATCCTTTTTCCACATATAGCTCACCCACGGTGAAACGAAAGGCTGGCTGGAGCCATTCACGCCGAAGCTGACGAACTGGTTGCTCTTGATGTGGGCCGAAGTCACGATGTTGATGACGGCCTCGGCATCGGTGGCGTATTTTGCCGATGGATTCGTGATGGTCTCGATACGCGCTATGGCGTTGGCTGGCAAGGTCTGAAGATAGGTCTTGAGGTTCTCCTCGGTGAGTTTCGAGGGCTTGTCGTTGACCCAAATCTCCACGCTCGAAACGCCGCGCAAGGTGATGTTGCCTTCCACGTCGACCTCCACGCCAGGTGCGTTCTGCAAGGCATCCTCGGTGGTTCCCGTTTGGATGGACGGGTCCTCACTGACGTTGTAAATCAGCTTCTCGCCTTCCATGGCATAGAGCGGACGCTCGGCGGCCACAGTCACTTCGCCAAGGGTTGTCGTCCCGGGATTGATGCGCAAAGTGCCAAGGTTGACGTTGTTGGTCACCTTGAAAGGTTGTGTGTAGCTCTCGTAGCCGATGGCCGACACGCGCAGCACAAACGAACCTTGCGGCACCTGGTTGATCTCGAAAGCGCCGTCCATGTTGGTGATGCCGCCTTTCACAAACTCGTTGTCGACCGAGTCGAGCACGGCGAGGTTGACGAAAGGCAGGAGTTCGTTGGTCTTGGCATCGCGCAGCAGTCCGACCACGGTGAAGGTATCCCCTTCCCTCACCTTCTTCTTCTGTTTCACCGTGGGCATCTGGCCTTCGGTCTGTCCCCATTGGCGGTCGCCGCCGTATGGAGGTCTTCCGCCTGGCGGACGGTTGCCGCCACCGGGAGGACGACCTCCAGGAGGTTGCGCCACGCACAAAATCATCAAAAACACCAAAGCCGTCAAAAACGAGGCTTTCAACAAAAAAGATTTGTTCATCGTAGTAAAATTTGGGTGCAAAAATAGAAAAAAAGCATTTCTGCTTGGCATAACGAATTAAAATAAAAGTAAATATAAGTGGTGATGATGGTTTTGCCGACAGGCCATGTTTGGCGGTTTTTGGCGAAATGGCGTATGAGCAATCGAATTATTTTGTATTTTTGGAGGCTGAATTCAAAAGAAAATGGATGAGAGAAAGAAACAGCTTGTTCTTGATTTGTTGAGACGCTACAAGGAAAAATTCTTAAACGTTTCGTTGGATGCTCCTTTCAAAGAGGGAGAAAAAGCCGACGAGCTTTATAAATGGCAACTGATTACCAAATGTCACGAAAAGACTGATGCTGAGATTATCCGCAATTTTAAGTCGAAAAATGTTGTTCATGTTCAAACTGTTTATCCTGTATTGACTGAATTGCTCAAAAGCAATCAGCAGCAATTGGTTGATTGCTTTAATGGGTTAAAAGACGAAAACCTCTCTTTGTCGGAAAGACTATCCATTTTCAAAAAAGAGATGGGAGACTTATGTGGCGATAAATTTAAATCAAAAGCCAATGATGAGCGCACGGCAGCCGCATTTTTGACATGTTGGAATCCTAAAAAATACACATTTTTCATAGATACAAAAGTCTATCAACCCTATTGCAATTATATAGGCGAGCAGCCCTATGAAACTGGTGATAAATACCCCCATTATCTACAATTGATTGCAGAGTTAGCTGAAATAATCAAACAAGACCACGAATTGAATGACAAGTTTCAGAATGAAACAAAAGGATTGATACAAAGTGATTTATTAACTGCACAAAACATACTTTGGCAAATGAAAGATATGATGACAGGAACAAGGTTTTCTTTTAAAGATTTCTACGAAGCTGTAAAATTAAAACTTGACAAAGACAGGTATTCTCTACAGGATTTTCCTAAAAAAGGAGGACATATATGGATTGACTCCGTGAATTTTAAAGCAACATCGGAACACCATTATGAGTTTAATTGTGAGAATAGTAAGAAAGCTGGTCATAATGGAAACAATATTTATGTAGAGATTCACTTTGAAGGAGGCAACTATTCAATTTATGAAAAAGCACTAAAAAACATCGAAACTATTCTGTCGTTTCCTTGGAATTCTGGAAGACAAGGATTTAGAATAAATAATGAAGGTTACGCAATGATAGGTGATGTTGATGATGTTGCCGAAAAAGCAATAAACGAACTTTATGAATTAGATAGATTAATTGGCAAGACAATAAAACAAACAATCAATAATATGAAAACAAATACGAGAATTGAAGAATCAACCCAACTGCTTAACCTTAAGCGAAATATAATTCTCCAAGGTGCACCAGGTACAGGAAAAACCTATAACACAGCTGCTTTGGCATTAAGCATTTGTGGAGAAACAATACCCGAAAAGCATGAAGATGTCATGAAACGCTATGGTGAACTTCAAAAAGAAGGACGTATCGGTTTCTGCACATTCCATCAATCAATGGATTATGAGGATTTTGTTGAGGGAATAAAGCCAAAGACGGTAAATGAACAAATTTCATACGAAATCGAACCAGGAATTTTTAAGACGATTTCAAAGAATGCCGATAATCCTACATTAGCGAAACAAACAAAGTCTTTAGATGCTGCTTTCGACAATTTGGTTCAAGATATTATTGATGGTAATACCAAAACTATTAAGCTTAAAAATGGAGTTGAGTCAAAAGAGTTGTCTGTGTCACCGCAAATGACTATTAAATGGAAAACTGGAGATGATAGAATTGATGTTAATTGTGTCTCAAAGGACAGACTTTTAAAGCTTTGTGAGGTTTATGATTCAAAAGAGAAGATTAAATCAATGAATAATATCAATGAATCCATTCGCAATGTTATTGGCGGTTGCAATTCATCGTATTATTGGGCAGTTGCTAACCATTTATTTGAAAATACAGTAGAAGAAAGAAGTGGTTCAGAATCAAATAAGAATTATGTTCTCATCATTGACGAAATCAACCGAGGCAATGTTTCAAAAATCTTTGGTGAATTGATAACGCTACTTGAAGCCGACAAACGCATTGGAGGCGAACACCCAATTAAAGTAACGCTTCCTTATTCTAAAGAGTCGTTTGGCGTTCCTTCCAACCTTTATATCATTGGTACTATGAACACCACCGACCGTAGTGTGGGCAACATCGATTATGCCGTGCGACGCAGGTTCGCGTTTGTGACATTGAAAGCTGACAGGCAAATACTTGTCAACGAGTACGGTGAGGAATCAAAACAAGTGCAACTGTTTGATGCCGTTTTCACTTTCCTGAACGATGACAAAAAGCATCCTGATATGGACATTGACGATCTAATGGTTGGACATAGTTATTTCATGGCTGACGATGACAAAGAGTTAAAACTGAAATTGGAGTATGAAATTATTCCATTGATTCGTGAATACTGCAAAGACGGTATCGTTAATGTGAAAAAAGATGAATTAGAGAAGGCTTTTAATGATTGGAAAACAGCAATTTAAAAGTCAACATGCCAGACATTATACCGTTAATAGAGCATCAATCATTTAATAGTCAAGATATTGAAAAGATCAAGAATCTGAATCTTGTTTTTCAACAGACTGACTATTTGAGAGAGCCAAAATACCTTGGCATTTGTGATTATTGTGCAAGTTATTACATTGGCGCTTCATGGCTTGTCAAAAACGAATTAGCTGTTATCGTTACTCCAAAAATGAAAAACATAGACTTTGTGACTATGTTTTTATCAGCTTTGGAGGTTGACACCAAAAACGAATCGGATTACTTCGCCCAATGCTACGGCATCCAGTTTGACGAACCTACCATTGAAACTGATGAACAGCTCAACCAATTGACACCGCTTTTGGTTTTGCATTTCGTTTCCTTGCTTGAACGCCTTGTCAAACGAGGACTGAAAAAGGATTATGTCATCCGTGAGGAAAACTTGAAAACAAAGGTAAAAGGTAGGCTATTGTTCACCAAACATCTGCAAAATAATGTTTTCCAACAGCGTTCCGACCGAGTGTATTGCCAATACCAAGAATACACCGACGACATTCCCGAAAACCGACTTTTGAAAAAGGCATTGCTTTTTGCGGATAGAATCATCGGCAATTACGAGAGTTTGAAGGTACAATCCTCTTATTTTGAAATACAATCCCGATTGTCCAAATTGAAAAATAGGTTAGATGGTATTTCTGACGAAATCGAACCCTATCAGGTTCAAAAACTCTCCACAAACAAACTCTTCAAGGAATACAAAGATGCCATAAGGGTTGCCAAAATGCTCTTGCGCCGATACGACTATTCCATTAGCGAAGCAAGCCAAGAACAACACACCACTCCGCCGTTTTGGATTGACATGGCGCGATTGTATGAAATGTACGTCTATAGCAAACTAAACGCAGTATATGGCTCGCAAATCGTTTTCCAAGTCCCAGGGCATTTCCGCACGGCTGTCGATTTTATCAAAAAGGATGAGGGTATTATTTTGGATACCAAATACAAACCGCATTACGGCAACTCAAATCAGGGCATCATTAACGACATACGCGAGATGAGCGGCTATGCACGCGACACGCGCATTCTCCGCGCTTTGGACGCGGCTGACGATGGCAGCGAGATAAAGTGCGTGATTATATATCCGGAACCACGTTACTTTAAGCCTGAAGAAGGTGAGGCTGATATTGTTGACGATTGCCTCGAAATAAACATATTTGATGGCTCGCCAATCATTCCACAATGCTCCAAAATAAAGCAGTTCCGCAATTTCTACAAAATCAGCATTAAACTTCCAATAACAAACCTTTAATCCATCCAACCTCATGAAAAAACTCCTAACCCTAACACTTTTAATGGCCTTAAGCATCGGTTCGGCCATGGCCTGCACCAACCTCATCGTGGGCAAGAAAGCCAGCACCGACGGCAGCGTGATGTGCACCTATAATTGCGACGGCTTCGGATTTTCCGGCTCGCTGTTCTACAGCCCTCCGGGACGGCACGAGCCTGGCGAACTCATCCCCATCCACGGCTGGGGTCCCTCGCACGAAGGACAATTCGTGAAGCAGGTGGACTACACCTACAACGTCGTAGGACTGATGAACGAACGGCAGGTGACCATCGTGGAAACGACTTTCGACGGTCGCTTGGAACTCGTCAACCACGAAGGCCTGCTCGACTATTTCAGTTTGATGCGCTTGGCCCTGCAACGCTCAGCCACCGCTCGCGAAGCCATCAAGTGCATGGCCGAACTCGTTGAGGAATACGGCTACAACAGCAGCGGCGAGACCATCACCATCTGCGACCCCAACGAGGCCTGGATCATGGAAATCATCGGCAAGGGCGAAGGCAACAAAGGCGCCGTTTGGGTGGCCCTGCGCATCCCCGACGACTGCATCTGCGCCCACGCCAACATCAGCAGAATCAGGCAGTTCCCATTGGAAAAGAAATCCAAAAACAGCATCAGCAGCAAGAACCTGAAACACATCTTCCGCCCCGAAGTGGAATGCGTCTACGCCGCCGATGTCATCAGCTTCGCCAAGGAACGGGGCTTCTATTCGGGCAAGGACGAGGACTTTTCGTTTCGCGACGCCTACTGCCCCATCGACTTCGAGAACGTCCGCTATGCCGACGCCCGAGTGTGGAGCTTCTTCCGCCACCACTACAGCCACGAGGAGATGGACAAATACCTACCTTTATATTAATGGCGACTTCGAGCAATGCGACCACATGCCGCTGTGGATCAAGCCTGACAAGCCGCTCTCCATGCGCGACTTGCAGGCCGACATGCGCGACCATTTCGAGGGCACGCCTTTGGACATGACCGCCGACATGACCGCCGGTCCATGGGGTATGCCCATCCGTCCGCTGCCGATGCACTTCAAGGACAGCGACAGCATCCCGTACTTCTGCGAACGCCCCATCGCAACGCAACAAAGCGGCTTCACGATGACTTGCCAAATGCGTTCGTGGCTACCCAACGACGTGGGCGGTGTCACCTGGTTCAACTGCGACGACGCCAACATGGTGGCCTACGTGCCGCTTTATTGCTGCATCACGCAGGTGCCCGACTGCTTCCGTCCCGAAAACAACCCTCGCAACGAGTTCAGCGACCAGTCGGCCTTCTGGATGAACAACTGGGTGGCCAACATGGTCTATCCGCGCTATTCGATGATGATCGGCGACCTCCGCAAGGCGCAAAACGAGCTGGAGGACTATTTTTTTGCCGACCAGGACAGCGTGCTCCTCGCCATCGAAAAAATGATGCCCGTCGAGCGTCAGAGCTACCTCAACCGCAAGAGCATCGCCTATGCAGAGCGCATGATGCAACGCTGGGACAAATTGTCCAAATACTTGATTGTGAGATACAACGACCAAGTGGTGAAGCGCGTCGACAAGGACAGCAACTTCCAGCGGTGGGGACACGACACGCCTGGCTACGACCAGCAATTCATCGATGCCATAGGCAAATCCACTGGCGAGCGTTACAAGCTGAAAAAGGTGATTGAGCGTAGGGAAAGATGACAAAACGGGCTTAAATCCTTATTTCTGATGATGCGATTTTCGTCAAATACCCACAAATAGGGATTTTGTGATTTCCGAAATCGCCGTTATTTTGCATCAGATTTTTGTCATACTGTTACAGAAGAGAATTTTGAGTTAGTTTTTTAATGCGGGACAAGGTTTGATGTGCCCCCCAGAAGTTGGACGGTTAAACATTAATTGTTTAGGTAAAGAGTT
>CAMKAR010000087.1 GCA_946410535.1 uncultured Bacteroidales bacterium | reverse complement strand
ACGCCGAAGAACTGGTCAAGAAGATGGAAAAGAGCGGCGCCAAGGCCTACCTGGTGAACACCGGCTGGAACGGCACGGGCAAGCGCATCTCCATCCGCGACACACGCGGCATCATCGACGCCATCCTCGACGGCAGCATCGAGAAGGCCCCGACCAAGCACATTCCTTACTTCGACTTCGAGGTGCCCACTGCACTGCCTGGCGTCGACCCGAACATCCTCGACCCGCGCGACACCTACGCCGACAAGAGCGTTTGGGAAGAGAAGGCCAAGGACCTCAGCTCGCGCTTCATCAAGAACTTCGAGAAGTTCACGACCAACGAGGCTGGCAAGGCTTTGGTGGCTGCCGGACCGCAGCTGTAAATCCATTTGACACGCATCGCGTCATTGCGAGCAACGCGAAGCAATCCAGAATACAAGTTACAACTCTGGATTGCTTCGTTGTTGTTTCTCCTCGCAGTGACGCATAGCGCAACAACCCCATTTTACCTGCGCATTGTCAAAGATTTTGGCATTCCTATACCTGCGCATTGTCAAAACAAGCGACCGGTTGACTGCTTTTCAAACACATTTTTTCGCATGGTGTTATTTTTTTTCGCATTTTTGCACCTAAAAATTTGACAAACTAAATACGAATCTAAATCTACACTAATGAAAAAACTTTTCACTCTTATTGCGGCATTGGTCTTAGGTTTCAGCCTGAATGCCCAAACTATCACCGACGAGGAAGTCATCGTCAGCCCCGAATCGATCCACCTCTATTTCCACGGTTGCTCGCCGCATGGCGAACGGGTGTCCGTCACCAACCACACGTCGGAAGACTTGGTCATCAACCGCTGCTATGCAGAGAACTTCATCGTTGAGTTCCTTTACGAAGGCGAAAACATTGCCGAAACGGGCTTTGTCGTCCCACTTGGAGAAAGCGTTGGATTTGAAGTTTATGCAACGCCGACCCTAAAACAAGAAAACGACATCTACGGCACGATTTTCATCGACACCGACTTTGGCGTCTATACCATTGCGCTCTACTATGAAACCACCTACGGAGTGGAAGAACAAGCCACGGATTTCAGCATCGCCCCTGTTCCCGCCAGCGATTTCGTCAGCATCACAGGCGAAAACTTAGGCAAAGTCAGCATCTACAACGCCATCGGGCAGCGCGTTGAGGAATTCGACACCGAAGGAGATAATTTGCGCATTTCGGCCACTGACTATCCGAATGGCATATATTTTGTTAGGACATCCTCGGGCGAAACCCAACGTTTCATCATTGCACATTAATCCAATAATCAATAACAACAAAAATCAACAAAAATGAAGAAAACCCTTAGAAGAATTGCTCCCGTAGCATTGGTCCTCATCGGACTGACAACCCTTTCGTTCATGGCCAAAAACGGCGTCACGCTGCGCCTGAAGCCCCAGCAAGGCAAGACCTACACCATCAACGCGAAAGCCAACATGATGATGATGATGGAAGTGCAAGGCCAAACCATGAACCAGACCCAAAACATGGAGTATCGCCAGAGCTTCACCGCACAAAACGTCACTGCCAAAGACGTGCAACTCGAAACCAAGATTGAAGCCCTGAAAATGAGCATCTCACAAATGGGCATGAAGCTGGAATACGACTCGGAGCACCCCGAAAAGACCAGCCCCATGCTGGCCGGCCAAACCGCCGAGATGGACAAGGCCATCAACAAGACAGGCACCATCAAGTATGATGTCATGGGCCATGTCATCGACTCGCTCGACCTCGAAATGAGCCAATTGGGCGGCGTCGTCATCCAACTCCCTGAAGAAGAGCTGAGCGTGGGCAGCACTTGGAGCGTCGACAAGAGCCAAAACGTCAGCGGCACCGAGATGAACGTCCACTACACCTACACCGTCACCGCCATCTCCAAGAAGAGCGTCGACCTCACCGTGGAAGGCACCGTGACCGGCAAGGGTGCCGAGGAAATCAGCGGCAACTACACCGGCACGGCCAGCGTCGACCCGCAGCAAGGCTTCATCACCAAGAGCAGCCTCAAGAGCAACCTCTCGATGACCATCTCGCAGCAAGGTTTGAGCATCCCCGTCACCATGGTGGGCACCACAACAGTGGACGTCAAGTAAGAACATGTTCCACGTAAACGAAAAAACCAGCGGCCATCGAGTCGCTGGTTTTTTTGTGCCTCAATGAACGATGCCTACGAATTGAGCATGACCGGCATGAGGAGCATGAGCAGGTCTTCGGCCTCGTTCTCGGTGTCGACAGGCGTGATGATGCCTGCACGGTTGGGGGCCGACATCTCAATCTTCACCATTTCGGAATCGAAGTTGCTGAGCATCTCTTGCAGGAAACGCGAGTTGAAACCGATTTCCATGTCGTCGCCCTCGTAGCTGCAAGTGAGGCGTTCCTTGGCTTCGTTGTAGAAGTCGATGTCTTCGGCGGTCAAGGTAAGCTCCTGTCCGGCAATGCGGAAACGCACCTGATGGGTGGCCTTGCTTGAGAACACGGCAACACGGCGGATGGCCGAGAGGAATATCTGACGGTCGATGGTCAGCTTGTTGGGGTTCTGCTTCGGGATGACGGCATCGTAGTTGGGATAGCGGCCTTCGATGAGGCGACAAACCAACATATAGTCGCCAAAGACGAACGAGGCGTTGGTCTTGTTGAACTCGATATGCACAGGCTCGTCGGCGAGGCCTGCCAAGATGCTCTTCAGCTGGTTGATGGGTTTCTTGGGCATGATGAACGAAGCCACCACGTCCGACTTGACGTCCATCCTTCTGTAGCGCACCAGCTTATGGGCATCGGTGGCCACAAAGGTCAGGTAGTTCTCCGTCATCTCCATCAGCACACCGCTCATAATGGGTCGGATTTCGTCTTGACCCGTGGCGAAGACCGTCTTATCGAAGCCTTTGGCGAGCACGTCGGCGGGAATCTCCCAAACGGACGTGTCGGCCATCACCGGCAATTGTGGGAACTCGTCGCTCTTGTGACCGGCCAATTTGTAGCGACCTTCACCTGCCACCAATTCGATGGCAAGGGTGTTGTTGTCGACCGAAACCGTGATCGGCACGTCGGGGAAGTTCTTCATGATTTCGAGCAGCAAACGTGCAGGAATCGTCACTTCGCCAGTGCCCTCCACCATGTCGGGGACGAGAGTGACCGTCATGGTCACGTCGAGGTCCGACGAGGTGATTCTCAACTGATTTTCCTCAAGATGGAACAGGAAATCGTCCAAAATGGGCAAAGTGTTCTTCGAACCGATGACACCGCTCAGGGCTTGCAAGCTCTTCAAAAGCTTTAGACTTGATACTATGAATTTCATCGCAATATAGGTTTTTATTTCATTCAAATTTGAAGTGGTAAAAGTACAAATAATTGGGATATGGAAACCATTTTGTCGAAAATTTTCTCATTTTTTAGAAACCGCCGACGTTCAGGCCCGCATATTTCAGTCGGTTCAGGAAGTCGAGCATCGACTCGTAGGGCACCGCCACATACTGGAAACGCTTGTCGTCCTTCTTGCGTGTACGCGCCTTCTCCTTGATGTCGGCCAAACGTTGGTTGATGTCGGAATAGGTGCAATGCACTTGCAACTGCCCGTCGCCCACATTATAATTAATATAGGTCTGAAACATGTCGTTCTGGAAGAAGTAGGTGATGTTGCCCAAACGGCGGTCGAACATCACGCAGCCGTCGACGTACTTGTTCACCACATGGTTGCCGAAGTTGCCCAAACCAATCTTGCCTACTGAGACGAAGGCATGAAGCTGGTTGTTCCACACCATCTTCAGGTCAGGGATCACGATGGTCTTGCTGTAGAAATCCGAAGGCTCCATCTGAGGATAGCCGCCAGCCAATTCGATGTTTTTTGAAAGCTCTTCGGTTTTCTCAGCCGAGTTCTCGGAACGGAAATAGGACAGGAAATTGGTCTGCGTCAGGTCAATCGACTCGGTGGGAGCGTTGGCATAAACTTCGGCCATTGCTTCCAAAGCCTTGTCGTCGAACACGGGGGCGTTGAAGATGTTGAGACCATGCAACGTGAGGCTGTCGTTGGGGTATTGTGTGTAGTCGCCGAAAACCGTGAATTGGGCCAGAGCCGTCTCAAAGCTGAGGTCGGAGCCACCGTGACCACGGATGATGCCACGCGAATCGAGGTCGAGATGGGCATCATATTGCGTCGTGTCGGTCACCACAAAACGAAGGCTGTCGGCATCGAACCAAAGCATTCCGTTCGACGAAGCCGCCTCAACGGTGTTGTTCCTCCCCTCCCGTGGCGTCAGGAACGAGCCGAAATAGCCGCCATCGATGGCCAACTCATAATACAAGCCGTTGCACATGCCTGGCTCGCCTTCGCGAATGCGCTCCATGTCGACAGGAATGCGGATGTCATTGGGGTTGATATGCGTTGCCGAGGCAAACCAATGGTTGAGAGCCGCAATGGTGTCTTGTGCCGTCTCTACAAGAGTTGCTTCGACAGGCTCAGGGGCCGTTTCTTCTGTTTCAACAAGAGCACCATACACTTCCATATTCGTAGAGTCCGTCGGCGTTTCGACAGGCTCAACGGCCTCAACTGCTACAGGTTCATCGAAGGCCAGCAGAGCAAACTTACCATCGAAATAGCCTAACGCCTCAGTGGCTTCAAGAGTCAGGCGACCTTGGAAGCCAAACTGTGTATTCAGCTTGAAATCAGCGTCTTCGGCAATATTGGCATAGCCATGCGTAACGCCTTCCACAGGCACGATGGTATCCATCTTGATGGCCGTGCTGATGCCATCGGCATTGGTGTAGTCCCATGTGCCTTGGGCAACATAATGGTTGCGGCTGTGGATATTAACCACGGCATCCTTATAAAGATGGAATTGGTTGAGCGTGTCGGCCAGCAGCTCGCCATTCACCGGTTCCAGCTTCGATTCGGCATTGATGTCGACATCGTGCAGGTAAGGGAACACGGCAGCGTCGGCCACACGTATGATCTTCACGTCGTGGGCATGGATGATGTAGTTGGTCATGTCGTATTCAGCGCTCATGCTGTAGAATTGCAGCGAGTCTTGCTCGGGCACGAGCGAGATGAACTTGGAGGCGTTGTTGTGGACCGCCAACAGTTCCTCGTGCGTGGTGGCGGTGGCATAGTCGCCGAAGCTCTCCACCGGATTGTAGAGATGCAGGCTGTTGGTGGCCATGTCCCAGTTGGCTTCCTTCAGCGAGCAGATGTATTGGTTCATCGGGAAGTCGAGGTTGCTGTTTTGGTCGAGATAGTCGTATTGCACCTTCTGTGCGTCGAAGTCGACGTTGGCCCGGTAGTTGGTCGCGGCAAAGGCGATGTTGGCGGTATCGGCGGAATAGAGAAGGAAGTTGGCCGAATCGGCGACGAAAGTCCTGCTATCCAATGCGAAATGGTCGGAATCGAACTCGGTCAGGCCGAAACGCAGTTTGCCGTCAGCCGAATAGCCGTCGGGCTTGAGCGTGGTTTTGCCGGAGAAATAGGTGTCGCCATACATGCAGATAGGCTTGTCGATGGTCTCGGCCGTCAGTTCGGGAATGCCAATGTCCCACTTCAGGCGCAAGGCATCGGCAGAGGCCGTCGGGAAGCCCGTGCCGTCCTCTTTGGGCACCATCTTGAACTGGTTGGTGATACCCGTGATTGAATCGGGATAAAACATGAACTGGTCCGATTTGAACGCCGACGTCAGATAGTCGAGTGTGCCTTCGCCGAAGAAACCGCTTGATGAAAGGTAGACCTGATTATGGAAACGGCCCAAATCGCCATAGAGCGGATACGATGCCGTCTCGTTTTCGCCGATATGATGGACGAAGCCCAACGAAAAGTCGTCCATGACAACCAAGGGTTGCACGATATTGGGCATGATGCCCGCCGAAACCAATTCACCTTCGAAGCGCACCTTTTTCATCGACAGGTCGTTAAGGCTGTCGACGACGAAGGGATAGAGGCTATAATAGAACTTGCCTTCAAGGTCGGCGGCTGTCATCACCGAGTCGACATTACCGGGATGAAACACGCCTCCGTTGATTTTCCTGAAGAACTTGAAGCCCTCGGCATCGCTGGTGAAAATGGGGTATTCGGGTGTCTCGTAACGGCTCGACTTGTTGTCGCCATGGTCGATGTCCAAGTGTCCCTTCAGCTTTTCCAACGTGCCGTCGACGGGGATGACATGGTTGTCGTAGCGGGCGTAAAACCTCAGCGAGTCAATCTTTTCCATATTGATGGTGAAGTCCTGGTAGTTGAACTTGCTGTCTTTGGTGAAGAACTCGAACATACCCGCCAAAATGCCTCCCGAGAAGGTGAAATTCTGGCCTTTGGTGAAGGTGATTTTGCCGAAGTCGGGCACGATGACCACACGTTTGCGGTCGCTCAGCGAGATGGCCGATCCATCGAAGCCGTCGATTTGGCTGGTGATGCCGTAGACCAGCAAGTCGTTGGTCCTGAGGTCGAGGCGCACATTGGGTTGGCGATTGGTCGTCAAGGTGTGCAGCTTGATGACGTCGTAGTCGATGGTCTCGCGGTAAGAGTCGACCACGTCGAAGAAACGCGGCAACGCGGTGACCCATTTCGTTTCGGGGTCATATTCCACATAGCCCTCGGCTTGCAGCTTGAGCATCAGCGAGATGACTTGTTCGATAGGATAGCCAAGGAAGGAAGCCAAGTCGCCAACGGCAAACTTCACCTGGCGTTCCACATTGTCGAAACCCTGCAAGAACTTCTCGATGCGTATCATCGGATGCGTGCCGTCGAGACCTTGCAGCCGCTTGAAGTCGTCGTGGCGGTAATAGTTGACCGAAACCACATCGCCCTCGCTTGTCGGATTGACGCCTTCCATCCTGCGGAAGTCGACATTCGATTCGTCAATGTTCCAATACATGGCCTCCAAGAAGATGTCGACTCCGTGATAATAATCGTGGAACGGGCCATCGCCATAGTCTTTCAACGAACGGTAAATCATCATCTTACGCAACTTGTTATCGTAGCGGAAACCAAGTCCGTTGTGATAGATGGAATCCTTTTCCTGACCCGAAACGGTGTCGATCAGATAGAGACGCATGGCGGCGTGGTCGGAAACGAGCAACTCGTCCATCGACATCACGAAACGCTGAGCCTGCACCTTGACGACTTCCTTGCCCTTGTAGCGGAAATGGAACATCGCCTTGTTATCGACACCGCCAAACACATCCACTTGGTTGCCCATCATGCCGATGCCACCCTCAAAGTCAATGTTCTTCATAATGTTTTTAATCTCATAATCAGAGCGATACGATTTCACACGCGGAAACATCGTCTTTTCGTTGGGCGCATTCACCAGCACCTTGTCCTCGAAACGGCAAAGGATGTCTTGGTCGAAATGCTGGCGTTCGTGGAAAATCACCGAGTCGATGGCATACTCCGAGCGGCTTAAGTCGATGGTGTAGTAATCCGGAAGGGTGACAAACACCTGGTCGGTCGCGATGCCGAAGCGCGACCAGTCGGCGCGGCCTCCCATGCCTTCCCATCGGTTGTCGTCGAGGTAATAAACGCCCTTGGTATTCTTGAGAACCGACTCGTCCTTTTGCGAAGCCAGCACCAACATGCCGTCGACGGTCAGCTCAAAACGCTCTTTCGAGGGGAACCCTATCAAGGCCTCGCGGAGCGACCATTTTGAGTTGCCTTTGGCCGACAACACCTTGTCGACGAAGATGTTACGGCTCGATGCCAAATACTTGTCGACACCGTTCATCGACTTACGGACCTTGGCATCGGTGTACGAAAGCCAATTGTTCACGTCCTTGTGCCCCAATCCGGCGGTAGGGATCTTCTGCACCACCTCGATGAAATTGAAGATGTTGGCATAGGCCTTGCCCCCACTCTTGGCATGGAGCAACTCGCAAAGCCCGATGATGGTGTTGGCCTCCGTGCCGTCGTAGTAGCTGTCCCAAGGCCCACGGAAGGCCTGCATGATGACAGCCGCCTCGTCGCGGTCTTGCTTCGATGTGGACGAGGCCAAATAGGCCGACATCTCATTGTAGAAACTCTCCTTGTCGGTGGAGAAAAACGCCTGTGCAAAGCCCGTAGTGAAGCCAAGCAAGAGCAAAAAAACAGTGATCAGGATTCCTTTTTTCATTCTTT
>CAMKAR010000086.1 GCA_946410535.1 uncultured Bacteroidales bacterium | reverse complement strand
GATGATTCCTAATACTTTCTTCATTGATTTTAGTTTAATTTACTATATACCAAATAATTAAATTTACTTTATCCTCATTTTGATTAATGCCAATCCCATGGCAGGACTAATTTTCTTGATTTTCTTGAAATAGTCAAAATCAGACAAATTGTTTGTAAGGATGGTATCACATTTCAGTTTTTCACATAGCGCATAATGGATACTATCTTCAACGTCTTTGTTTTCAAATGAAAAGCCTCTGTTCAAGTCGTTTTTTGACAAATCTATCACCGAGAATTTTGTCATAAACTTGTTCATCCATTCAGTGACAGCTGCTCTGTCAAAACCTTTCCGGCTTTTATTACCTTTCTGTAATTGCGTGATGGTTTGGACTATCGCCAAAGAAGATGTGAAAAGCATTTCACGCCTTCGTTTTGAAAAAATATACGTCAAAGCATCAACATCGGCCTGTTGGCCAGTACAATAATTTACCAAGACATTGGTGTCGACATATATTCTGATCGACTTCGATTTCATAAAGCCAACCTATTGAATTGTTGCTTTTCGGCCATGGTCAAGACATCCAGATTCTCAAATATGAAGTCCTGCTCAGCAAGTTTAATCAGGTCGCTGCGCTTGGTTCCTGTTTTTTGCAACAACAACTTTAGCAAGGCTTCGGTCTGTTCCTTGATGAGTTTCTTCTCGTTTTCGTCCGCTTTTTTTGCCATATTCTAATCCACTTAATTTTCGGCAAAATTACATAATTTTTCCCAACTGGCAGATATAACCCAAAAATTTCCTATTTTTGTCCCATTAAGCTTGAAAACTTCTTGAAGAATAAAAGATTTGGCTTTGAATGAAATAACAACTCCCATGGACGACCAATATCAATTAATAACCAAAACCGCCGCCGGCCTCGAAGACGTGCTGGCCAAAGAAATCAAGGCGCTTGGGGCAAAAAACGTGCGCCCGATGCACCGCGCCGTCATCTGCGAAGGCAACAAGGAACTGATGTACCGCATTAATTATGAGGTGCGAACCGCCCTCAAGGTGCTCAAGCCCATCAAAAACTTCTTCGCCAAGACACCCGAAGGCCTCTACAGCCAAGTGCAGGAAATCAACTGGACCGACTACATCCGCACCGACCAGACGTTTTGCATCGATGCCGTCACCAGCGGAGGCTATTTCACCCACTCGCAATATGCGGGCCTGAAAATGAAAGACGCCATCGTCGATCAGCTGCGCGACATTTATGGCATCCGCCCAAACATCAACACGCTCAACCCCGACCTGCGCATCAACCTGCACATTCGTGAGGACAAGGTGACCATCCTGTTCGACAGCTCCAACGAGAGCCTCCACCATCGCGGGTACCGCAAACAAGTCGACAAGGCCCCGATGAACGAAGTGCTTGCCGCCGGCCTCATCCAACTCACAGGCTGGAAGGCCGATAGCAACTTCCTCGACTGCATGTGCGGCTCGGGCACCCTGCCCATCGAGGCGGCCATGTACGCGATGAAGATCCCGCCGGGCTACTACCGCAAACAATGGGGCTTCATGAAGTGGGACGACTACGACGCCGACCTCTGGCAGCGCATCCGCGAAGAAGCCGACGCCAAGATTTGCGACTTCGACTACGAGATTTGGGCCTCCGACCGCTCGCCCAAGGCCGTCGCTATCGCCGAAGGCAACATCGAATATGCCCACCTGCAACACGACATCCACCTGATGAAGAAGGACATGCACGACCTCACCCCACCCGATGGCGGTGGCATCGTCATCATCAATCCACCCTACGGCGACCGCCTGGATGAAGACGACATTGACAACGTGTATGAGGAAATCGGCCACACGCTGAAGCACAACTTCCAAGGCTTCCAGTGCTGGCTCATCACCGACGATGCCGTGGCCCTGCGTCACGTCGGCCTCAAGCCCACAGCCAAGATCCCCGTATGGAACGGTCCGCTCGAATGCCGTTTCGTCTGCTTCGACATCTTCGAAGGCTCGCTGAAGGACAAGAAGGCACGCGAAGCAGAAATGTAAGACTCGCTATGCGTCACTGCGAGGCACGAAGCAGTCCAGAAAAACACCCTAAAAATGATTATTTTTGGCTATGAGAACATATTTTTATGCCTTCATAGCCAAAAACAAAATCATAATCCGCGCAAAGTGATAAAAAATTACACTTAACGCGGAAAATAAAGTTATAATCCGCGTAAAGTGACAAAAAATTGTCGTTTGCGCGGATTATAAATGTCAAAAGCGGAACAAATCGACAAAAGTGATGACTTTTTGCACCCGTGAAGAATACTTGCCTTTCTTCAATCCAGACGGAGTCACAAGGGTGAACATCAACGACTTGCGCGTTTTCGTCGCCTCCCTGAACACCTTGGTTTTGGTTCTGAAACCGTCATCCGTGCTTTTGTCGATGGAATAATCGCCATCGGCGTATTTCATCTCGCAGATGTTGATGGTTTTGTCGTTGCGGTCAATCAGCAGGTCGATTTGCGCATGTTCTTCACCATTGCTGCCAAACCATGAACAAACAGAACTTTGGATCCCAGAAATGCCAAGCGCCGCCTTGATTTGCTCGACGTGCGCCAAACAAAGCATCTCAAAGGCATAGCCGCTCCAAACCGAATAAAGCGGGTTGCCTTGCAGTTCTGTCCAGAAATGCGGATTGCCGTAGTCGTTTTGCTGCATCATCTTCAAATAGAAAAGCGTGTAGAAATCCACCAGTTGGTACAATGTCTCGCGGCTTTTCCGAACCGGAGCCGTTTTTCTTCGGCTCACAGAGAACGGCGCGTAACTCCTTATCAATCCGCAATTTTCAAGTTCCGCGAGCCTTGTGGTTAAGTCGCCGTTATTGACGATTCCCGTGGCTTCAACGATTTCGGAACGCGACAGTCCTTTCCCTTTGGAAGCCAAGGCCTTCACGATCTTGATATGCACCTCAGCCTGCTTGAACAATGACCGATAGAGGTTGTTGAACTCGTTCCGCAACTCGCTTTCGGGAGCGAAAAACACATGGTCGACGTTCTGCGCCACGCTATAAGCCGTGTCCATAAAGGTGAAATAATAAGGCACACCGCCCATCACCATGTAGCAATCGGCGACTTCCTGCTGGGAATAGTCGAAACCGTAAGAATCGAAATATTGCTGACATTCCGCCAAGGTAAACGGCTTCAATAAAATGGAATGAGTGACGCGATTGTGCAATCCGCCTCGGTTGTTGATGAGCTTGTTGATCATCCATGAAGTGGCCGAACCACACACAATCAGTTTCACGTCGCCACGCGCCGAGGCCCAGCCGTTCCAAAAATGCTCCAAGGCACTGACAAAGCGCGACTTGGGCGTGTCGAACCAAGGCAACTCGTCGATGAAGATGATTTTCGTTCCTTGGACCATGTTCTCAAGACACTCGGCCAGCAGCGCGAAAGCCTCAATCCAATTCTTGGCCTGTCGCTCAGCATGGAAACGTCTGCGCAAAGCGATATTGAAAGCAAAGAGCTGGTCGCGCATGGAGACATTATCCATGCCCGTGATGGAAAAGCAAACCTTGTCGCTGACGACATGGCGCACAAAGAAAGTCTTGCCGATGCGTCGTCGGCCATACACCGCCACGAACTCCGACCTTTCGGAGGCGAGATACCTCTCAAGCCGCTTGATTTCTTCCGTCCTTCCGATGAATTGTTCCATAGCAAAGAATTTATAATCCGCGCAAAGATACAAAAAAATCCACTTAACGCGGAAAATAAAGTTATAATCCGCGCAAAGTGACAAAAAATTGTTGTTTACGCAGATTATAAAACTCCATCCATATCACCTCAGCATCTCCAAATATGGCTTCAATTCCTCAAAAAACATTTGGGTATAAATGGTTGCACCTTCGTTATTCAAATGAGAAGCATCCTTGAAAAACTCTGGATGGCTGTTGAAGAGCTTCGTGTTATAAATCTCGATATACGGAACATCATATTTTTGGCTTAAGGAGCGTATCAATGTGTTGTCATTCTTTGACCTGAAACAAGGCGACGATACCAAAACCAAATTCACCCCTTTGTCCTTGCATAGCTGCAACACACGGCGGAGATTTCTTTCGCTATATTCGTCAGTCACCATCTCTTTATTTGGTTCATCATTCTTTTTCAACGTTGTATCAATGCTTGTTCCAAACAAAGGTTCGAAGCCATCGTTTGGTACTGTCCCTTTCTTCAGAAATGATTCGCCTATCCTTAAGACTTTATCGTTATACCTGAACATCTTTGACTTAACCATAATGCGTTCTTTCCATCCCATTTCGTCAAAATAGCGTTTCGCAACATGGGTTTTATCATAATAAGGCGCATTGAAATATAAATAGCTCCTCTTCATTTCTTTGCCTTTTTCATATTTGAGGCCAGAATCTTCTGCTTCTAAAACTAACATCTTTGGAATATACCTACTCAACATCGACTCCACAACCATACAACTGCTATTAATGAATTGCCCGTCAATACCAGCATTATAAACCCGAAAACGCATACCGGTATAGTTACAAATACTGTCGGCCAACATCGTCGCATTATAGTGGTGACTTACCCTTGACGAGCCCACAATTACAATATCGTCTTCCATTTTCATGATTCTATAATTGTTCTTTACCGTTTGTCCGCTCACTTTACCATTAAAATCTGGAAGGTAATCCAAACTCTTATTACCCACAAAGCCTACAAGCACGTCTACAAGAACAAGAGCAACAACCATTATCAATGCGCTCACTATAAATCTTGAGAAATCAGTTTTCATGTTACAACGGTTTTAGAATTGGAAATAAATGAATTGGCCTCCTGTCAGTGCCCCAAACAAGAGAACAAAGGCTATCAAAGACACGCAGGAAAGGTATCGAACAACTATATGCTTGGAATGCATGAAATTGATTTTCGCTCCAAATGCATCTTTTAAATCCTTGAAGATCAATATGACCAATGCTATCAGCCCATGGCTCATCACAGACAAATCCACAAACGGTTTTCCCAAATCTGAAGCCATTTTCCCAATTATCGTAAAGGCGTCTCCAACGGTATTAGCCCTGAAAAAAATCCACGCAAAGGCCACTAAAATGAAACAAAATGTTGTGCAAAGCATTTTGGAAACAAAGCTTTCCTGTTTGGGGGAATAAACAAACCTTCGAAAGACGTTGCCAATCACCAAGTAAGTCCCGTGCAAGGCACCCCAGAAGAAAAAAGTCCAGTTGGCGCCATGCCATATGCCACTCACCAAGAAAGTAATCATCAAGTTGAGCAGATGGCGACCGTATTTCACCCTGTTGCCACCCAAAGGAATATAGACATAATCCATAAACCACGACGAGAGCGAAATATGCCATCTTTTCCAAAACTCCTTGACCGACATGGAAAGATAAGGCCTGCGGAAATTCTCCATTAATCGGAATCCCATAATCCTTGCCGCGCCAATCGCAATGTTGGAATATCCGCCAAAGTCGCAATAAATCTGGAAAGTGAAAAAGAGGGTCGCCACAATCATACTGGTGCCATTATGGTTACCCACATGATTGTATACCGCATCTACATAAGCACTTAACCTATCGGCAACACACAGTTTCATAAAATAGCCCCACAGCATTTGCTTGAAACCTTCTGCCATGTCATCATATTGGAAACTGTGCTCCTCATGAAATTGAGGCAACAGGTTTTTCGCCCTTTCGATTGGGCCAGCCACCAGTTGCGGAAAAAACGAGACAAACAATGCGTATGTAAAGAAGTTGCGTTCCGCCTTTATCGTACCCCGATAGACATCCACCGAATAGCCTACCGCTTGAAAGGTATAAAAAGAGATACCCACTGGCAACAGAATATCCAAATTAGGCACATTCCATCGTAAGCCAAAAAGCGAAAGCAATTCAAAAACCGACTCATTAATGAAATTGAAATACTTGAAAACAAACAAGATGGCAAAGTTAAGTATCAAACTGACTATCAAGAAAGCCTTCTTCTTCTTTGCGTCGTTAGCATTATTCTCCACCAAAATGCCACAAGCGTAAGTCAGAGCCGTCGAAGTCAAGATGAGCAGGGCATAGATGGGTTTCCAATTCATGTAGAAATAGTAACTTGCCAATAGCAAAAATGGATTTCTAAACTTGTTTTTCCCCAATAGGAAATAAACGATGCACACTATCGGGAAAAAGATGAGGAATTCAAATGAGTTGAATAGCATAGGCTGTCGGTTTTTCCTGGCATCACGCAGCTATTCAGTAAGAATGGCGCAAATCATCTGCGTGTTTCTTATCATCGTAGAAGGCTCCGCCAAGAACCGTTGACACTAATAAGGGCAAAATGATTCACGCCAAATGACGTGAACTTTCACACACTTATTCTCGTGTCAAATTTTGGCGGATTTTTCTACGAGAGAACAAGAGCGTAAAGCTCAGTATGTTAGTTGTTTGTTATTTCGTTTTTTACAAATGTTTGATATTTGATACTTTTGTTCGTTAAGCAGGGCAAAAATACAGAAAAAACTACAAATTGCCCCAAAAATCGATAAAATCACTTCTTATTAAACATATTCATCGTCCTGTCAGGCCCTTGCACGACAAAACTCTTGATGATTTCGACGGCTTGGTCCACTTTTTCGTCTACGACAGGCTCCTCCGAGGGCTTCCAATGACCCAGGACGAAATCAATCTGACGGCCACGCGGGAAGTCGTCGCCGAGGCCGAAACGCAGCCGACAGAACACGTTGGTGCCCAACTTTTCGATGATGTCGGTCAGGCCGTTGTGGCCGCCGTCGGCACCTTTTTTGCGCATTCGCAACGTGCCCAAGGGCAGCGCAATGTCGTCGTTGACCACCAGCAGGTTCTCAATCGGAATCTTCTCTTGGTCAAGCCAATACTTCACCGCCTTGCCGCTCAGGTTCATGTAGGTCGTCGGCTTGATGACGACCAAGGTCTTGCCTCGGTATTTCATCTCAGCAACCTGTGCCAAGCGGCTTGTCGTGAACGAGGCTTCGAGGTCTTTCGCCAAGCGGTCGGCAATCTTGAAGCCGATGTTGTGGCGCGTGTTGTCGTATTCCGCGCCGATGTTTCCCAAACAGGCTATCAGGTATTTCATTTCGTCTAATTCTATTACTTTCCCCTTGCGGAAAAGCAGTGCAAAAATACGACTAATTAATGACATGGCCATTATTTTGCGGACGCAAGCGTTGCGTCCCTACAACTGACAACTATCAACTAAAAAAGGCCGCCCGAAGACGGCCTATTCGTATGGTTGAATAAACTTGGTTATTCTGCAGCCTCTTCTTCGGCCGCCACGGCACCACGGGCGGCGTTGACGGCAAAGATGACGGTGTAGCCAGGGGTGACGGGGGTCACATTCTCGATGTTGAGGTCCTTCACCTTGATGGCTTCGTTGATGTTGACGTTGCTGATGTTGACGTTGATGTAGTCGGGCAGGTCCTTGATCAGGCCGCAGACCTTCACCTTCTTCACACCCATCTTGGGTTTGCCGCCACGCATCACACCAGCAGCCGAGCCTTCGAGGGCCACGGGCAGCACCACGGTGATGGGCTTGTCTTCCTTCACGATGAGGAAGTCGGCATGCAGCACCTTGTCGGTCACAGGGTGGTACTGGATGTCTTGCAGGATGGTCTTGTAGACCTTACCGTTGACCTCAAAGTCAATGATGTAGGTCTCGGGGGTGAAGAGGATCTTGGTGAAGTTCTTCTCGGCAGTGGCGAAGTGGATTTGCTCCTCGCCGGCACCGTACATGACACATGGAACCATTTCGGCCTTACGCAAAGCCTTAGTATCCTTTTTCCCTACGTTCTCGCGAAGAGAACCGCTCAATGATACAGTTTTCATTTGTGTTTGATTGTTTAATTGTTGATTTGTTGAATTATTTTTGTTGGTTGTAGAGACGCAAAATTTTGCGTCTCTACAGAATTTGCATTATTTGAACAACGAACTGATGCTCTCGTAGGACTCCACGCGGTGGATGACGTCGGCAAACAAGGCTGCAGTGCTGACCACCTTGATTTTCTTGGAGGCGTTGTCAGGCAACGGGATGGAGTCGGTGACGACCACCTCGCTGAACACCGAATTGTCCAAGCGTTCCATGGCGGGACCGCTGCAAACGGCATGGGTGGCGAAGGCGCGGACGCTCT